>NZ_JCANUT010000078.1:0-14198 GCF_059569095.1 Propionivibrio pelophilus DSM 12018
CCAGCCGAGCGTGAGCTTGTCGCGCACCTCGGCGAACAGGGACCCGGTGGGAGCGAGTTTGCACTGGCGTCGTCGCTGAAACCGGGCCATGTGGGCACGCATGCTGGCCCGACCTGCCTCATAGGGCAACGTTGAGCAGCCCGCCAGATGGTGATGTTTGGCGATTTCACGCGTGATGCTTGACGGAGAGCGTTTCAGTTCGCGGGCAATAGCCCGCGAACTGAAACCATCACGCAAGCGCAGCATGATGCAGGCTCGCTCTTCCGAACTTAAATGACTGTACTGCTTTCCCATGTGCAATAACTCCCGCTCTTATCAGGGTGATAGGGTAGTGTTGCACTTGATTCTGGACTCCAGCGTGTGTTCGAGAATCGCCAGTCCTTCGTCGAGTTACTTCGCCGCCCAAGCGTTGAAGCGCCGTTCCAGATCCTCGCCGTGCTCGACCCAGAATTGCGTGTTGCTGGCGAAGGCGCCCTTCATGTTTTGCGGGGCAGTCGGCAGCTCGGGGATGATCGCCTTATTGATCAGCGCGGTTCCCTTCAGGTTGGTCGGCCCGTAGTTAATCTCGCCGGCGAACACCGCCTGGTTCTCGGGCTTGCTGGCGAAGGCGATGAACTTGTAGGCCTCGTCTTTGTTTGCCGTGCCGACCGGGATGCCCCATAGGTCGAAGTCGTAGATGTTGTTGGTCCACACGATTCTCAGGTTGGTCTTTCCTTCCTTCTGTGCGATGGCGATGCGTCCGTTGTAGGCGGTAGTCATGACGACGTCGCCGGCGGCAAGGAGTTGCGGTGGTTGCGCACCGGCTTCCCACCATTCGATGTTTGACTTGATCTGGTCGAGCTTCTTGAACGCGCGTTCGGCACCGGCCTTTGTGCCGAGGATCTTGTAGATTTCTTCCGGCTTTACGCCATCGGCGATCAGCGCGAATTCGAGCGTAAACTTGGCGCCTCTTCGCATGCCGCGCTTGCCGGGGAATTTCTTGAGATCCCAGAAATCGGTCCAGGACGTTGGCGCGGTTTTCAGCGCATCGGCGTTGTAGGCGAGGATCGTTGACCACACGAAGATGCCGATGCCGCATTCGGTGACGGCCGCGGGGATGAAGTCGGCCGTGGGTCCGATCTTCCTGTAGTCCAACTTTTCGTAAAGGCCTTCCTCGCAGCCGCGGGCGAGTTCCGGCGACTCGACCTCGACGACGTCCCAGTTGACGTTCTTCGTTTCAATCATGGCCTTGATCCTGGCCTGCTCGCCGTTGTATTCGCCGGTAATGACCCTGCTGCCGGTTGCTTTGGCGTAGGGCTCATAGAACGCCTTGGCTTGTGCCTTCTGGTTGGTGCCGCCGAAAGAGATCACGGTGAAGTCGGCGCTGGCCGCGCCCGCCAGGAAACTCATGGCGGCGAGGGTGAGGACGATCGTGCGTGCTTCCGAGGGGGCATGGTTCATTTGAGACTCCTGTTCGTCTGGATCGCAGGCTCCGGGGAAAAAACGTTCGCCAAAATATCTTACGCGCCGATGGCGGGGGCGAGTGCACACAGTATCAAGGCGGAACCCAATCTCGGATTTGCCGCGGTGTCGGCTGGTAAAAAATACCCATGTTATACGCCAATGGTATTTTTTAGAGGCAAAACAATCGGCTGCGCCCAGAGGGTCTATAACTTTTGCTCTATTTATCTGATTGTTCGGCTCGGTTATATTGGCGCGCCTTCGGGGAATGCCGAAGGGAAAGGGGCCGTTTGGTGCGGCAACACCGAACGGCCCTGAACACCATCGCAACTTTTAGGGAGTAGAACGAAAATGTCCGGCCAGCATGGTATCACAAAGGAATATTTTGATTTCGCCACCGATCTGATGGACGAATTGCATGACGCGATCGCTTTGATCAACGGAGCCCACGTCGACTGCATCGACGATATCGAACTGGAACTGGATGAAGCCGGCCATCACGCCGCGCGTCTGCTCGGCATGGCGGCGAAGAAACTGCAGGAGGTCGTGAATGTGATCGATCAGAGCTCGTTTGCCTACACGGCTTGCCTCGGCGCCGGCGTTTCGGCGGAGGCGGCGGCCTGATTGTCTATTTCCGGCACGCTGCGTCGATCAGGTGCCGGGCAATGCTTTCCGGGTTGGGGATCGGCGGCAGTTCGTCGCGAGGGAACCACCCGGCGGCCTCGATTTCCGACGGGTCGGGCGTGATCTCGCCGCCCGCGTAGTCGGCGAAGAACGCAATCATCAGCGAATCGGGGAAGGGCCAGGGCTGGCTGCGGAAATAGCGCAGGTTGGTGATCTCGACACCGACTTCCTCGCGTACTTCGCGCACAGCGCATTGCTCGATGGTTTCGCCGGCTTCGACGAAACCGGCCAGCGCGCTGAACATGCCGGGGCGGAAATGCGGGCTGCGGGCGAGCAGCAGGTCATTCCCCCGTTCGACCAATACCATCACTGCCGGCGAGATGCGCGGGTAGGCGAGCAGGCCGCAGGACGGGCAGGCCATGGCGAACTCGTCGGATTTCATTGTTGTCGGCGTGCCGCAGCGGCCGCAGAAGCGATGGTTCCGGCGCCAGTCCATGAGCAGGCTGGCGCGTCCGGCGATGGCGAACGCTTCGGCGCCGGCGATGCCGTAAAGCGGGCGCAGAAGTGTCAGTTCGCCGGGTTTGTCGTCGGGCAGCGATTCGACCTCGGCGGCGTAGCAGGGGCGTCCGTCCCATTCGCCGACCAGCAGCGGCCGTTCCGGATCGCCGTAATCGGTGGAACGGCCGAGCAGGAAGGTCTTGCCGTGCTGCTCGTCGCTGACGATGAAGAACTGGTTTTCGCTGCGGAGCAGCCAGTAGCATTCGTTGTTCATGGTGGGGGTATCAGATTTCCATCGTGTCGGCGAAAGTCAGAGCCTGCATCAACGCCTGGTTGAACTGCTCGGCCGAGAGACCGAGCATGCCGGCCTGGCTGGCGATCGCGTCGCCGTCTTCGCCCTCGCAGGCGATGGCCAGTTCGAGGAACGGGCCATAAACGCCGCCGTGGCCGAGCAGCGCATCGCAGATCGACTCGGGCAGGCTCATCGTTTCCAGCACCTGGTCCATGCCGACGCCGAGCAGTGCTTCGAGCATCGAGAAGGCGCCGGTGATGAACAGGTTGTCGTATTCGCTCTTGGCGACAAGGCCGTGCCCGAGAAGCTCCATCAGCCGGGCGCGGCACAGCGCGGTGTGCATCTGTGCCTGCGCCATCGGGTCCTTGCTTGCCGTGGCCAGCAGCAGCGACAGCCATTTGTTGAGTTTGTCGTAGCCGAGAATCGTCACAGCGTGGCGGAATGACTGGATCTCGCAGGACAGACCGAAACCGGCCGAGTTGATGTAGCGCAGCAGCTTGTAGGAAAGCGTGACGTCCTGCTTCAGCGCGGCCTCGATTTCCTTGACGTCGGCGTTTTTGCGCACCAGGTTGAGCACGCGGATGATCTGCGCCTGACCGGGGTTGAGTGCCTTGGCGGGGGCGCTGGAAGGGCGCTTGAAGAACCAGGTGGCGGCGGCGTTGAGGCCGGCGTCTAGGCAGTTCTGGAAGGCCTGGCGGTCGTAAACGTTGAAGGCGACGCCGATGCCGTAGGGCTGCGTTTGCGTGGCCAGCGTTTTCAATTGGGCGGGCGGGAAGCGCCGCGCATTAAGTCCCATGAAGCGGAAAGGGATCCCCGAGGACAGTGCCGTCTTGGCATGTTCGTCGATGATCAGGCACAGCGAGGACGGGCTCTCCCGCAAGCGGGAAACCAGGGTTGCGGCGTCAGGGGCAGCAAACGAAGCGCCCTGCAGCTCAATCGTGGTATTCGCAGGCGGACTCCATTGCAGCAAGTCTGCATCGCACGGGCTTTTGCCGCAGTTCAGGAAAACCTGTTTTTCGTCGGCCGGCCAGTAGTCCGCGAGCGAGGCGAGCGTTTCGGCGGCGTCCGCCATCGTCGCGCCGCCCACCAGGTGCAGGCTGAGTCGGTTGGCGAGGATACGGTTCTGGCGATTGATCAGCGGTTGGCGGGAAATGAAGACATCAGGCATGGTGTTAACTCGGTCTGGCAGGCAAATGTTCAATCAACGCGGTGACGTTGGGGCTATGTTCGTGTCGCCGGCAAATTCAAAGGCGTCGGCGAAGAACTCCTGTTCGGGCAACCCGCATTGTCCGACAAAATCGCGTCGGGCGGCAGCGACCATGGCCGGTGCGCCGCAAACGTAAACCTGGTGGGCGGAAAGATCGGGAAAATCCTGCATGGCGGCGAGGTGAACCAGGCCGGTGCGGCCGGTCCAGCCGTCGTCTAATACAGGTTCCGATAGCACGGGAACGTAGCGGATGTGTGCGTGCGCGTGTATCCAGTCTTCGCCCAGCGCATTCAGGTAAAGATCTTCACCGCGACGGCCGCCCCAGTAGATCGTCATCGGGCGTCGTGTGTCCTCCGCGAGGGCGTGTTCTACGATCGCCTTGACCGGGGCGAAGCCGGTGCCGCCGGCGACCAGCAAAATCGGCCTGGCCGAATCCTCGCGCAGGAAGAAGATGCCGTGTGGGCCGTTGATGCGCAGCAGGTCGCGCTCCTTCATGGTGGTGAACACGTGTTCGGTGAAACGCCCGCCGGGAACGCGCCGGATGTGCAGTTGCAGGCGCGCGTCGTCGTGTGGAGCGTTGGCCAGCGAGAAGGCGCGGCGGCGACCGTCCTTGAGCAGGATGTCAATGTACTGCCCGGCGAGGAATTGCAGCCGCTCGCTGGCCGGCAGCTTGAGTTCCAGGAGCATCACGTCGGGCGCGGCGAGGGTCATTTTCTCGACGCGTGCCGGCAGCGTCTTGATCTGGATATCACCGGAAGATCGAAGCTCCCTGGCTTCGATGACGACGTCGCTTTGTGCTTTGGCGCAGCAAAGCAGTGCGTAGCCGGCTTCACGCTCGGCAGGGGCGAGCCCAACCGGAGGGGTTTTTCCGTGGTCGACCTGGCCGCTCAGCACCTTGCTGCGGCAGGCGCCGCAGACGCCGTCCCGGCAGCCGTAGGGAACCATCAGCCCGTGGCGCAACGCCGCTTCGAGAATTGGCTCGTCAGCGCCGGCTTCGAATGTGTGCCGGCCCGGTTCGACGGTGATCTGGAATCCCATGAAGTCTCCCGGCGGGGGTGATTCCGGTAAAATCCCCGCGTGCAAACACTTCTCATTGTCGGGTGTGGCGATGTGGCCCGCCGAACCCTTCCTTTATTGCTTGGCCGTTACCGGGTCATCGCATTGCTGCGTGATCCGGCGCAGGCGCCGTTCTGGCGCGCCCAAGGCGCTTTGCCCTTGATTGCCGACCTTGATCGGCGGGACAGCTTGCGCCGGTTGTCCGGTCTCGCCGACGCGGTGTTGCATTTTGCGCCACCGCCCGAACGCGGCACCGACGATGCCAGAATGCGCCGGCTGCTGGCCGCTTTGAATCGGGGAAAAAGTCTACCACAGCGTCTGGTTTACATCAGTACGAGCGGGGTTTATGGCGACTGTGCCGGCGCACGTGTGCCGGAAACGCGGCGCCTCCATCCGCAGACCGCCCGTGCGTGTCGGCGCGTTGATGCCGAGCGGCGGTTGCGGCGCTTCGGGCGCACTGCGGGGCCGTGCGTGAGCATCCTGCGCGCGCCGGGAATCTACGCTGCTGACCGGCTGCCGCTCGAACGCCTCCAGCGCGGGACGCCCGTGCTGGCTGCCGAGGACGATGTGTTCACCAATCACATCCACGCCGACGACCTGGCGATGCTGGCGGTCGCCGCGTTGCGGCGTGGTCTGCCTAATCGGGTGTATAACGCGTCGGACGCCTCGCACCTGAAGATGGGCGAGTATTTCGATCTCGTCGCCGATCGCTTCGGCTTGCCGCATCCGCCGCGGATTTCGCGCGAGGAAGCGGCGAGGGTGCTGTCGCCGGTGCAGTTGTCGTTCATGAGTGAGTCGCGGCGGCTGGAGAATGGGCGTGCCTGCCGCGAGTTGGGGGTTCGCTTGCGTTATCCGCAGGTTGCCGAGGGGGTCGATGCCGCCTGGCGGGAAAGAAACAACAGTGGCTTGTCCTGAATCGGCAGCCGCGCAACTTTTTAGGATTTGCCGTGGAAAAATACTTTGCGACGTGCCCGCGCGGGCTTGAGCCACTGCTGGCGGAAGACCTGACGAACGCAGGTGTTGCCGACTCAAGGATCGTGCCCGGCGGCGTGCACTTTTCTGCCGACTGGCCGACCTGTTACGCCGTCAACCTGCACTCGCGGATCGCCACCCGGGTTTTGTGGCGCGTGGCCCACGGCAAATATGCACGCGAGGACGACATTTACCGGCTGGCGCTGGATGCGCCGTGGCCGACCTGGTTTGCCGCCGAGCAGACGCTGCGCGTCGACGTGGTCGCCGTCAAGAGCCCGTTGAAGAGCCTGGAGTTCATCACCTTGCGCATCAAGGACGCGATCTGTGACCGCTTCCGCGCCGATACCGGCAAGCGGCCGAGCGTCGATACGCGCGAACCGGGAGTGCGCGTACACGGCTTCCTTACCGCCGACGAATGCACCCTGTACGTCGACACCTCCGGCGCGCCGCTCTACCAGCGCGGTTTGCGCCAGAAAACGGTAGAGGCGCCGCTCAAGGAAAACCTCGCGGCAGGGATTTTGCGCCTCTCCGGCTGGCAGCCCGGAACGCCCTTGCTCGACCCGATGTGCGGCAGCGGCACCTTCCTCACCGAGGCGGCGCAGATGGCCCTGAACATCGCACCCGGGGCGAGCGGGCGCAGTTTCGGCTTCCAGCGGCTGCGCAACTTCCAGCTGGATGTCTGGAGAGACTTGCTCGACGCCGCGCAGGAGGCCGAGAAACCGGCGCAGCACGCGCAGATTTTCGGCAGCGACATCTCGCCGGTGGCCGTGCGCGCGGCGCTGGCCAACCTCGATCGCGCCGGCCTGTTGCCGGCCGTGACCTTGAGTTCCAGCGATTTCCTGGACATTGATGCGCCGGCCCTCGGCGGCATCCTGATCGCCAACCTGCCGTACGGCGAGCGCCTCTCCGACCAGGAGGAACTCGCCGCGCTGTATCCGCAGCTCGCCAGTGCCCTGAAGCAGAAGTTCGCCGGCTGGACGGCCTGCCTGCTGACCGCCGATCTGCGCCTGCCCAAGCTGATGCGCCTGACGCCCGGCAAGAAGACGCCGCTGTTCAACGGCGCCATCGAGTGCCGGCTGTTCGAGTTCAGGATGGTCGCCGGGAGCAACCGACCCGGCCGGGGAGGCTGACACGCCGGGTTTCGCCTGCGGGCGAGGTGCTTCTTCTTGTCTTGCCAAGAAGAAGGCGCGCCCGCTGCGTCGCCCGGCTTTGCCGGGTGCTCTGCGCTGCTCGACGACGCAGAGGGCAGCAGGAAAACCGAACGCAGCGGTGACCGAACGGTGTTCAAATCCCCCTGCGAGGCGCCGACCGGGGGTCGCCTTTTGGCTTCGCCGAAACTTCGTTTTCTTTGGCTCCTTTCTTTTGGCGACAAGCGACGCAAAAGAAAGGACGCCCGCGCGTCAGGCGCGGAACAAAGCGGTTCAGCAAACGCCTCCGCCTGAGGTCACAAACAACCCAGAAATATGGCGATTGGACAATCCGGGATCAACGAAGAAGAAGCTCCCCGTCCTTCGCCGGGGTTACGACGAATAGTTCAACGTATCCCCAAAAGCCGACAGGCGTACCGGGCGAGCGGCAGGCAGGCGGTGAGCCCCGGCGATTCAATGCCGAACAGGCTGACCAGGCCGCCGATGCCGTGGGTTTCCGGCCCGTGCAGCATGAAGTCGGCCGCCGGTTCGCCCGGTCCGAAAATCTTCGGGCGGATGCCGCAGTAGGCGGGGGCAAGCGCCTTGTTCGGCAGCTCCGGCCAGTATTTTCGGACCTCGGCGTAGAACCCGTCGGCGCGGCGGGGATCTACCGTGTAGTCAATTTCGTCGACCCATTCCACGTCCGGGCCGAAGCGCGCCTGCCCGCCGAGATCGAGTGTCAGGTGTACGCCGAGGCCCCCGTTCTCGGGAACGGGGTAGATCAGGCGCGAGAACGGCGCGCGGCCATTCAGGGTGTAATAGTTGCCTTTGGCGAAGTGGGCGCGCGGGATGCGGTCCGGCGGGTAGCCGGTTGTTGCGTGCGCAAGGTCGACTGCCGACAGGCCCGCGGCGTTGATGACGTGGTCTGCCGCGAGGCGAATCGTCTCGTCGTCACAGTTGACCTCCAGAACGATGACGCCGGCATCGCACTCGATTCGCCTGACCGACGAATTGGGCGAGAATACGGCGCCGTTGGCTTCGGCATCCGCGAGCAGCGCGAGCATCAGCGCGTGCGAGTCGATGATTCCGGTATTCGGGGAGTGGAGCGCGGCGACGCAGCGAAGTTGCGGCTCCAGGGCTTGCGCTTCCGTTGCGCTCAGCGGGTGGGCTTCGGCACCGTTCGTGCGGGCCTGCCGTTCCAGCTTTTCCAGATACACAAGTTGACCGGAGTGATCGGAGTGTGTCGCGACGATCAGCTTGCCGCAGCGCCGGTGGGCGACACCGTGCTCCGCGCAGTAGGCGTAAAGATCGCGGTTACCTTCGACGCAGAAGCGCGCCTTCAGCGAATCCGTTGGATAGTAGAGCCCGGCGTGGATCACCTCGCTGTTGCGCGAACTCGTTTCCTGCCCGAACTCGGCGTGGCGCTCCAGGATGATCGTCTCGATGCCGCGCAGCGCCAGCTGGCGGGCACAGGCCAGCCCGACCACGCCCGCACCGATCACCACGGCGCCAGTCTTTTCGATTGCCATGGACTCCTCCCGAAATTGAATGCCGTCTTCAGACCGGCACGGCGGTCTTGTCGACAACCTTGCGCAGGACGAAGCTCGAATGGACGCCGGTGACGCCCTGAATGCGCGTGATGCGGTTGAGCAGCAGCTCCTGGAAGGCGTCCATGTCCTTGACGATGACCTTGATCTGGTAGTCGGCGTCCTGTCCGGTGACCAGCAGGCATTCGAGGACTTCGGGGATCTGCAGGATCTGTTTTTCGAAGTTCTCGAAACGTTCAGGCGTGTGCTTGTCCATCGAAATGTAGATCAGTGCCATCAGCGAATAGCCGAGGGCCTTGGCGCTGATGAGCGCGCGGTAACCGGTCAGGATGCCGGCGTCCTCGAGCGCGCGGACGCGGCGCAGGCAGGGGGAAGGCGAGAGGCCGATGCGGTCGGCGAGGTCCTGATTGCTGATCCGCCCATTCTCCTGAAGGATGGCGAGGATCTGGCGGTCGTAGCGGTCAATCTCCATAAATTGCCAATGGTGTCTGTGTTGGAAAATAAAATTGCTTTAAACGTGTTTTTTTATACTATTCGTGCCAAAACATTACGTCTTCAGCCTGAATAACGCAAGCACCTGCCGGGGCCTTTTGGCTATGATTCATTTCACCAAGAACACGTCCAATCAAGGAGTTCGTTGTCATGATGCTGAAAGATCCCGCTACCAAGTATTCCGCCTTCCCACCGGTCCAACTCGATGACCGGCAATGGCCCGGGCGCACGATCACCCAGGCGCCGATGTGGATGAGCACCGATCTGCGGGACGGCAATCAGGCGCTGTTCGAGCCGATGAACGTCGAGCGCAAGATGCGCATGTTCAAGCGGCTATGCGCGATCGGCGTGAAGGAGATCGAAGTCGCGTTTCCGTCGGCGTCGCAGACCGATTTCGACTTCGTGCGCAAGCTGATCGAGGAAAAACACATTCCCGACGATGTGACCATCGAAGTCCTGGCGCCGGCGCGCGAGGCGCTGATCCGTCGCACCATCGAGTCGCTCAAGGGCGCGCGCCGGGCGATCGTGCATATCTATAACGCCACGGCGCGGCCGTTCCGCGAAGTCGTCTTCGGCATGGAAAAGGCCGAGGTGGTCAACATGGCGGTCTCGGCGGTGAAGCTCGTCCGCCAGCTTTGCGAGGAAAACCCCGGCACCGAATGGGTGCTTGAATACAGCCCGGAGGCCTTTACCGCGACCGAGCTCGATTTCGCGCTGGAGATCTGCAACGCCGTGACCGAAGCCTGGGGCGCGACGCCGGAGAAGAAGATCATCCTCAACCTGCCGACCACGGTGGAGATGGCGACGCCCAATATCTATGCCGACCAGATCGAGTGGATGCATCGGCACCTCGCGCGTCGCGACAGCATTCTCATCAGTCTGCACCCGCACAACGACCGCGGCACGGCGGTGGCGGCGGCCGAACTCGGCCTGATGGCCGGGGCCGATCGCGTCGAGGGCTGCCTGTTCGGCAACGGCGAGCGGACCGGCAACGTCGATCTCGTGACGCTGGCGCTCAACATGTACACGCAGGGCGTGGCACCGAACCTCGATTTCTCGGACATCAACGCTGTGGCGCGCGACTACGAGCATTGCACGCAGTTGCCGATCCACCCGCGCCATCCGTACGTCGGCGACCTGGTGTTCACCGCATTCTCCGGGTCACACCAGGATGCGATCAAGAAGGGCTTTGCCCGGCAGCGGCCGGAAGACCTGTGGGCCTTGCCGTATCTGCCGGTCGATCCGGCCGACCTCGGGCGCAGCTACGAGTCGGTGATCCGCATCAACAGCCAGTCCGGCAAGGGCGGCATCGCCTACCTCCTGGAGACCGAATACGGCGTGAGCATGCCGCGGCGTCTGCAGGTGGAGTTTTCCAGCGAGGTCCAGCGTTATACCGATACGCACGGTGGCGAAATGGAGGCGGCGGACATCTGGGCGTTGTTCTCCAGGACCTATCTCGAGAGCGCGGAGCCGATCCGCTATGTCGAGCATCACCTGTTCGAGGAAGGCAACGCGCAGGGCATCCGCTTGACGGTACAGAAGAACGGCGAGTCGCACGTCCTGACCGGACGGGGGAATGGTCCGATCGACGCCGCCGTGCATGCGCTGGGGTCGATCGGCATTCCGGTGCAGGTGCGCAGCTACGAGGAAAAGTCGATGGGCAAGGGCGAGGATGCCAAGGCCTGCGCCTTCATGGAAGTGATGCTGGCGGGGGGTGACAGGGAGTATTACGGCGTCGGGATGGATGCCAACATCGTCACCGCATCGATCCGGGCGCTGATCAGCGGCGTGGATCGCCTGCAGGGCAGCAGTAAAGGGTAGTCACTGGAAAGCGCTCGCGAGGCGTGCCGGCGCGAACCTCAGCGTTCGTCGCCGGTCTTGCCGTTATGTTGTCCCCTCAGGCTGAGGCGAACGAGATCGGGGACGCCATGCACCCCGAGTTTGGTCATCATCCGCGCCTTGTGCACCTCGACGGTGCGGGCGCTTATTCCCAGTTTGTCGGCAATTTCCCGGTTGTGCTTTCCGGCGACGACCAGACTCATGACCTCGCGTTCGCGGGGCGTCAACTGTTGCAGCATGCCGTCGAACTCGGTGCGTGCCTGCCCCTTGGTTTCTTCCGCTGACTGGCGCGTGTAGGCCTCCTCGATGGCGCGGATCAGCTTGTCGTGGTCGATCGGCTTTTCCAGGAAGTCTACTGCATTGGCCCGGAAGGCTTCCCGCGCCGAACCGACATCCCCGTGGCCGGTCATGATGATGACCGGGATCGTCGAGCCTTTTTCCAGCAGTCGTTTTTGCAGGGTCAGGCCATCCATGCCCGGCATCCTGATGTCGATCAGCAGGCAGCCCAGCCAGTCCGGACGGTAGGCCCGGAGGAACGTCTCGGCGTCGGCGAACAGGGCGACGGCGTGCCCGTGGATGCCAAGAAGCAAGCCCAGGGCGTCGCGTACCGAGGGGTCGTCCTCGACAATGAATACGGTGTATTGGTTAATCGGCATCGTCAGTCAATTCTTCGAGTGGCAGGATGAGCATGAAGATTCCATGGTCGGCTTCTTCGGCAAGCAGGGTTCCGCCGTGAGCTTCCGCGATTGCCCGGCTGATGGCAAGCCCCAATCCCAGGCCGCTCGACTTGGTGGAGTGGAAAGGCTCGAAAATCCTTTTCATCGCATCCCTTGAAAGCCCTGGGCCGTTGTCGGAGACCGTGATGCAGAGCTTGCTGTTGCCGGTAGTGATTGCGCTAACCTCCACGAGCGGCTGATTCGGACGTTTTTCCGACAATGCCTCGAAGGCGTTGGAAATGAGGTTGCGCAGCACGACCTCTATTTGCATCCGATCGGCCAGAAGGAAGACCTCCGGCGGCGGCTCGACGGACAGCTCGATGCCGAGTTGCCCGGCCTTTGCGCGCAGCGTCTCCGTACCGGAGGCGAGCAGATCCCGCGCACTGATTCGCTCGATGCGCGTTGCGCCGGTACGAAAGAAGTCGCGTAGCCGTCGAACGACCTCGGCGGCGCGACGGGATTCCGCGACCATCCGACTGATCGCGTCGCTCAGGCGCGGGCCGGTTTCGCCGCGGAGCAGCAGTTGCTCGCAGGCCGTTCCGTAGGCGGACAGCGCCGTCAGCGGCTGGTTGATTTCGTGCGCGAGCGCGCCGGCCATTTCCGCCGCGGCGGCCAGTCGCAAGGTCTGCTTGAGTTCGGCATTGATACGTTGTCGCTCATCGATCAGCACGCCGATGTAGAAACCGACGGAGGCGAGGACGGCGGCCATCAATTGCATTTCGAAGACCATGAAGTCCATCAGTCGCAGCCATTGCACGGCCACGATGATCCCGGCCTGCAATACGAACACGGCGATCGCCACGCCCGCGAGTCCTTGCACGGCGGCTGCCCAGACCAGCGGCAGGAACAGGAGATGGAAATATTTGAAATCGTCGATTTCCCAGCGGCCGAAGGCGATGCCGACCATGACGACGACCAGGCCGGTGTAGCCAAGCGTTTCCCAGCGCACGAGTACCTGCCTGAGGCGTCTGTGGTGTTCGATGAGCATCCAGAAGAACGGCATCGCGGCAATGGCGCCGACGCAGTCTCCGATCCAGAAGCGCAAGACCAACAGCCGCCACTCTTCTGCCGGGATTTGCCCGGAGAAGAAGAGCAGCAGCAGGTAGACGCAACTGGTCAGAAAAGTGCCGAATACGACGACGGCCAGCCAGAAAAAGAAGTTGCGCTGGTTGCTCAGCCCGCCGGCGATGTTGAAATTCCTGCGGATGATGTCGGCGATCGTGCTGTAGCAGGCTGCGAGGCAGGCGGACTGAATCAATGTGTTGAGTAGCGGCGAAGGCAGGCCGCGAACCAGCATCTCGCCGAGCAGAAGGGCCAGGAACCACGGAATGATCGTGTCGCGGCCATGCTTCATCGAGACGGCAAGCCCGAGCGCGAGCGCAGGATTCCACGGAGTGATGTTCAGCCCGTGTGTGGCGTGAAGGTAGCTGCCCCAGTCGAGAGCGATGTAGGCGGCGATGAATGCTGTCCAGCGTACCAGTTTGGTTGTTCTCTCTGACATGGTGGTTGTTCGACGTGAGGAGTCAGGCGGAATTTTCGCCCCGCCGCGCAATTTGCGCATCCGTGTTTCCCGTACGCGATGTCCCCATCGGCGGTGAAATGGCATGCGTGGCAATGCCATCAGATGCGCTGTCGTTGCGCGTTGGGGGTGTCGCACAGTGGCATGTTTCCTTAGTGGGAATGCCGAATTTTCGGGGCCCGCCTGTTCCCCTACTATCGCCGGCGATCGAGCGTCTCCTTGCGCGCCTTCGAAAGGGGACGAGCGCGCAAATGTCGATTCGTTTCAGGAGCGGCCATGTTTTTCATTCATGAATTTGTGATTGTGTTTTTGAAGCTCTTCGTTGCGTCCTGCCTCGCGGGGATGGTCGTGATGACGTTTTTTTAACCTCGCTGCCAATCGTGCTCAGGATGGTCTTTTCCCTCCTTCTGGTTTTGTGATTCGGCAGGCAGTAGAGCGGGGTGTGTCCTTAGTTAGAGCGTTTCCCCATGTCAGGAAGAAATATGCTTCGTTTCCAGAATTATCTGTTCGTCCTCCTCAAGCTCTTTGCGGCATCCTGCCTGGCGGGGATGATCATCATGGTGTTCGGCAACGTGGTGTTGCGCTACGCCTTCAACAGCGGCATCACCGTCTCGGAAGAGCTGTCCTCGTGGGGCCTGACGTGGATGACCTACACGGCGGGCCTGATCGCCCTGCGCGAGCACGGCCATCTGGGCTTCGATGCCGTGCTCACCAAGTTCCCGCCGCTCGTCCAGCGTGTCCTGCTGACCATCGCCCACGTCCTGATGATCTGGATGATGTGGCTCTTCCTCGACGGCAGCTGGCAACAGACCATCATCAACCTCGGCAACATGGCACCGGCCTCCGGCATCTCGCTCGGCGCCCTCTAC
>NZ_JCANUT010000079.1:0-12830 GCF_059569095.1 Propionivibrio pelophilus DSM 12018
AGATCTTCCTGATCGTCGATAACCTGCGTGTGCATCATGCCAAGCTCGTCCAGCAATGGATCGAGCCTCGCCGGGACAAGATCGAACTCTTCTACTTGCCGCCCTACGCCCCGGAATCCAATCCCGACGAATATCTGAATCACGATTTCAAAACGTCCCTGCGTCTCGAACCGGCCACCCGCTCTGAAAAGGATCTTCTGCAAAAAGCCATGCGCATCATGAATCGCATCGCACAATGGCCCGAACGCATCCGTTCCTATTTCCAGCATCCTCATGCCGCATACGCGGCTTAGCAAAGCTATTTAAGGGCCGGGTTAATAACAACTCGAAAATCCCCATGCCGGCCAGCATGGCGATGATGAACAGCACGCCTTGTTGGGTGCCTTGTCCGAGCAGGACGATGCCGGGTCCCGGGCAGATGCCGGCGAGTCCCCAGCCGATACCGAAGGCCAGGCTGCCGAGGATCAATCGACGGTCAAGTTGCCGGGCGGTCGGCAGTTGCATCGGGAGGCCAAGCAGCGACAGGGTGCGCTTCCTGGCGAAGGCGAAGGCGACGAGTCCGACCGCGATCGCGCCGCCCATGACGAAGGCCAGCGACGGGTCCCAGTTCCCGGCCAGATCCAGAAAGCCCAGGACCTTGCCCGGGTTGGTCATGCCGGAAACGATCAGGCCGAGTCCGAAGATCAGGCCGGCGAGCAATGAAAATAGACTGGTCATGGAGCTACCTCAGGCAAAAAGATGGCGAACGACGAAAACCGTGACGAACCCGGCCAGCATGAAGCCGGCAGTCGCCGCCAGGGAGCGGGGCGAAAGGCGGGAAATGCCGCAGACGCCGTGGCCGCTGGTACAGCCCGATCCGTAGCGGGTGCCGATGCCGACCAGCAGTCCGGCGACGATCAGTGTTCCACTGCCGGCGTCGATCTGGGCGGCCGGCAAAGGTAATCCGAGTTGGTAGATCCAGGGCGCGGCCAGTATCCCGATGAGAAACGCGCTGCGCCATGCCGTGTCGCCGGATTTCGGGCGGAGCAGGCCGCCGATGATGCCGCTGATCCCGGCGATGCGTCCGTTCAGCAGCACGAAAATGGCGGCGGCCAGACCGATCAGGATGCCGCCTGCCAAGGCGGAATACGGCGTGAAATGTGCCCAGTCAATGATCATGTCGATCCCCACAGTAGAGAGTGTAAAGTTGGTCGAGAAGTGGCAGGACCCTGGGGTCCTTGACCGAATAATGGATTCGCTTGCCGCAGCGCCGGGTGCTGACGACGTCCTCATGGCGCAGAACGCCGAGTTGCTGGGAAAGGGTCGGCTGCAGAATGCCCAGCGCCTCTTCCAGTTCGCCGACCGATTTTTCGCCCTGGCTGAGTTGGCAGAGCAGGAGCAGGCGATCGACGTTGGCCAGCGTGCGCAGCAGGCTCGTGGCGTCACCTGCGGCCTGGCGCATCGCGTCGATATCAAGTTTCGGTGCTGTCGTCATCGGGTGGTGTCTGCATGAAGGAAAAAACGTGTCGATATATGAATAATTATATTATTAGTAACTAATATAAAAGATTGGTTCCGTCGCTGAAAGAAAATTTGTCGGCGGGTTGGTGAAGTGCAGATGTATTGGAGATTCGTCATTCCGGCGCAGGCCGGAATCCAGAAAATTCAACGAACTGGACCCCGGCCTGCACCGGGGTGACGGATATCTCGGCAGTTCCTTGGGGGAGATCCCTCCATGGAGAGGAACCTGTTCCTGCTCAGGAATTCGGCAGCTTGGCCGGCGAACGCGGATCGATGTTGGCTTTCATGCCGCCACTGAAACTGCTGACCTTGAAGCCATTTTGCGCCAGAACGCGCGCGGCGAAGTAACTCATTTTCCCGAAGGCGCAGAGGGTGACGACCGGACGGCTGCGGTCCAGCTTGTCGAGATTGGCACGCAGCGTGGGGAACGGGATGTTGATCGATGCGCCGGGCGGCGGGAAGGCTTCGGCCAACGGCTTGCCGCGGACATCGACCACCTGCACGGCCGGGTCGTCCGGCAGTTCGGTCGTGTGCGTGACCAGCCCGTCGCGCCGGTTGCAGGCCGCGAACCCGGCCAGGTTGATCGGGTCCTTGGCCGACCCGAAGGGCGGCGCGTACGCCAGTTCGAGATGGCAGAGGTCTTCGACCGTCATGCCGGCGACGATGGCCGTCGAGAGGACGTCCAGTCGCTTGTCGATCCCCTCCGACCCGTTGGCCTGGGCGCCGAGCAGTCTGCCGGTATCCGGTTCCCAGATGATCTTCAGGGTCATCTGCTTGGCGCCGGGGTAATACGAGGCGTGGTGGCTGTCGTTGACGCTGACGGTTTCGTAGGCGATGCCGGCGGCCTGCAGGCGCTTTTCGCTCCAGCCGGTGATGCCCGCCACGGTCTCGAACACGCGCACGATGCCGGTGCCTACCGAGCCGGGGTACGGGCGGGCCTTTTCGCCAAGGAAGATGTGATCCGCGGCGACACGCCCCTGCCGGTTCGCCGGGCCGCCCATCGGCACGGCGGTTTTCCTGTCGAACACGCGGTCGGCGGTTTCCACGGCGTCGCCGGCGGCGTAGATGTCGGGGTCGGAGGTGCGCTGGAACTCATCCACCACAATGTGCCCGCGCGGGCCGAGTTGCAGGCCGGCGTCGCGTGCCAGTTCGCTGTCCGGCTTGACGCCGATCGAGAGGATCACCAGGTCGGCATCGAGCGTCTTGCCGGAGTTCAGATGGCAGCGCACATGGGTCTCTTCGCTCTCGAAGCGGGCGATGCCGTCGCCCAGATGCAGTGCAATGTCGTTGTGACGAAGTTCGGCTTCCAGCAGCGCGGCCATGGGGGCGTCCAGCGGCGGGATGACCTGGGACTGCAGCTCGACGAGTTGCACCGACAGGCCCTTGTGCTGGAGTTGTTCGGTCATTTCCAGTCCGATGAAGCCCGCGCCGATGACCACTGCGCGCATGCTGCCTTCGGTCGCCGCGACGATACGGTCCATGTCCTGCAAGTTGCGCAGGGTGAAAATGCGTGGGTCGTCGATGCCCGGAAGGTTCGGCCGCAAGGGCGACGCGCCGGGGGCGAGCATCAGCTTGTCGTAGGAAAGCCAATCGGTCTCTCCGGTTTTCAGATTGCGCACCTGGACGCGTTTGGCAACGCGATCGATGGCGACGGCTTCGCTCAGTGTGCGCACGTCGAGATCGAGGAGAACCTTCAACGATTCCGGGGTTTGCACGGCCAGAACATCACGTGTCGGAATCTCGCCGCCGATGTGGTAGGGCAAGCCGCAGTTGGCGAATGAAACGTCGGGGCCGCGTTCGAGAACGGTAATGTGTGCCGATTCATTGAGCCGCCGGGCCCGTGCCGCGAAAGATGCGCCCGCGGCGACGCCGCCGATGACGAGAATGTTCTGACGCTGCTCCATCATTTTTGCTCCAGTTAGGGTTGAACTCACCGTTTCCTTGATAAGGAAAGCCGAAAACGATATATAGATAAGTATATTAACATTATCTGATATATAAGGTAATCAAAGTGCTTTGTAACGCACTGTAACGGCAGAGGGCTGCGCAACGCTGCGATGCAAAACAATAGCGAGGCGCAACACGTCGCTTACATCGTTGGACTTTAATGACCACATGGGGAACGGGAATTCCCGAGGCCCTGGCCCGGTAACCACGAAAAGGAGATCGTCATGAAAGCTACATTGGTGTTGAAGCGTCTTGTTCAAGTCGTTTTGGTCGGTACGGCGGTTGCCTCCGCCGTGGCGATTGCGCAACCCGGTCCGGGTGCAGGCTGGGGAGGTGGCTGGTGCGGCGGCCCGTACATGCAAGGCGGAATGGGCCCCGGCGGCGGCTGGGGTATGGGCCCCGGAGGCGGTCGTGGCATGGGCTATGGACGCGGCATGGGATATGGCAACGGCTATGGCATGGGGCCTGGCGCCTATGCCAATCAAGGGGCGCCGGCCGGTCAGAACGCCGTCCGCGGTTGGGAACTGATGTCACCGGTGGAACGCTCCGAGCAGATGCAGGAGATGCACGCGGCAAAGACCTATGAAGAGTGCACGGCGATTCAAACGGAACATCGCGGCAAACTCGAGGTCCGTGCCAAGGAAAAGGGGCTGACGCTGATCGAGCCGCCTTTCAATCCCTGTGACAATCTGAAGGCTCGCGGTTTCATCAAATAATCCGGGCTTTCTCTTTTCGACGGAGTCCATTCATGTTTCGCCATCTTCTCCTCTCTGTTTCACTGCTCTCGGCGGCCGGTCATGCGCTGGCCGCCGATCCCCTGACCAAGGCGATGCAGGAAACCTACGCACCCTATCGCGTGGCGCTGTTAAAGACCAACGCCAACGCGCAGGAGGATGCCCGCAAGGCGGTAATCCAGGCGCAGCAGGGGTGGGCGCGCCTCACGGAGCAGTTTGGCGCCAACCCGCCGCCGCCCTACGCGGGAGACGGCGAACTGGCCGCTTCTCTGGCTACAGTCGGGAAGGTCTATGGCAAGGCCCTCGGGGAGATCGAGGCCAACCAACTGGGTGAAGCGCACGAAACGCTGGAGGAGGTGCGCGACGTCATGGCCGACCTGCGCCGGCGCAACCAGGTGATCGTCTTCAGCGACCACATGAACGCCTATCACGCGGAAATGGAGCACGTCCTGAACGAGGGCGAGAAGGCTCTGGCTGGGCCGAACGGCATGCTCGAACTGGCGGCGAAGGTCGGTACGCTGGAGTACCTGGCGGGACGAGTGAAAAGCGAGGCGCCTGCGAGTCTGCTGAAGAACGACGAATTCGTCGCCATGCACAAGGTGTTGGAGAAGTCGGTGGCCGATTTGAAGGCCGCGCTTTTCGTGCAGGACTCGGCTAAGGTGAAGGAGGCGATCGGCAAGCTCAAGCAGCCGTATTCAAAAATGTTCATCAAATTTGGCTGAGAAAAAGCATCTCGTCATTCCGGCGCAGGCCGGAATCCAGAATTTCGGAGCACGAACTGGAACCCGGCCTGTGCCGGGATGACGGAGCGGGGGGCATGATGGCGGCCCCGAGGGCGCAGAAAAAACAGGAGAAAAACAATGCCGTTGATCCGGGCAGAAAACATCACCAAGAACTACCGCGTCGGCGACATGGAGGTGCCGGCGCTCAAGGGCGTCAGTTTCGAGATCGGCGAGGGGGCTTTTGCCGCCTTCGTCGGCCCGTCGGGCAGCGGCAAGTCGACGCTGCTCAACCTGCTCGGCTGTCTCGACCATCCGACCAGCGGCACGCTGACGGTCAACGGAACCGACATCGCCACGCTGTCGCGCAGTGCGGCGGCGAGTTTCCGGGGCGAGCATCTGGGGTTCATTTTCCAGGACTTCAATTTGGTGCCGGTGCTGAGCGTGTACGAAAACATCGAGTATCCGCTGCTGATGGTGCGTGGCTGGTCGCCGGAAAAGCGGCGTGAGCGGGTGCTCAAGGTCATCGACGCGGTCGGCATGAGCGAACAGGCGCACAAGCGGCCGGACCAGATCTCCGGCGGGCAGAAGCAGCGCGTCGCGGTGGCCCGGGCACTGGTCGGCGAACCGAAACTGGTGCTGGCCGACGAACCGACGGCCAACCTCGACCACGACACGGCGTACCGGATTCTCGGGCTGATGAAGACGATGCGCGATAACTTCGGAACCTCGTTCATCTTTTCGACGCACGACCCGAAAATAATGGGTGAGGCCGAACTGACCTTCACCCTCGAAGACGGCCGTCTGGTGCAGGAAGGCGGTGCCGCATGACCTCCACGCTCAAACTCGCTGCGCGCAACCTGCTGCGCTACCGCCGCCGCACGCTGCTCACCGCACTGCTGATCATGCTCGGGGTGCTGGCGCTGCTGCTTTTCGTCGCCGCCGCCGGCTCGTTCAAGCAGACGATGGTCGGCTCGATCACCGACAGCATGCTCGGCCACCTGCAGGTCCACCGCAAGGGCTACACGCAGTCGATCGACAACCTGCCGCTCAACCTGAACCTGCAACCCAACGCGGTCGGCAAGATCGAACTCGCCCTGAAAGCCGATCCGGACGTCGCGGCCTATTCGCTGCGCGTGAAGCTCGGGGCGATGTTCAGCAACTTCACCGAGAACACCAGCATCCGCCTGAACGGTGTCGACCCCGCCGCCGAGGACGCCGCCGTGCCGGCCCTGCGTCAGCGGATCAACGATGGTGACAAGACGGGGCCGCTGGTGGCGCCCGGCAAGGTGCTGATTCCGACGCTGATCGCGCGCGGGATGAAGGTGAATGTCGGCGACAACGTGGTACTGGTGGTGACCAATGCGTCCGGCTCGGTCAACGGCAAGAACTTCGTCGTCGGCGGCATTCTCGACGGCGTGACCGGCCCCGGCGGCCGCGACGGCTATATCCACATCAACGATGCGCGCGAACTGTTGCGCATGGACAAGCCCGAGGTAATGGAAGTCGCCGTGCGCCTCAAGTCGCTGAAGTCGCTTTCCGCCGTGCAGAAGCGGCTGGATGCCGCGCTGGGTGAGATCAAGAACAAGGAAGGCAAGCCGGCGACGGAACTGCACCTCTGGTCCGACCTGTCGCCGTTCGCCAACATCGTGAAGATGATCGACCTGATGACCTTGTTCATCCGCGTCATGTTGATTGCCATCGTGCTGGTCAGCGTGATGAACGTGATGCTGATGGCGGTCTACGAGCGTATCCGCGAAATCGGCACGCTGGCGGCGATCGGCACGCAGCCGGGCAAGCTGATGGCGATTTTCCTCAGCGAGGGGCTGCTGCTCGGTGTCGTCGGAGCCGCGGCGGGCATCGCGCTGAGTTATGCGCTGGTCGGCTATCTCAACCTCAACCCGGTCGTCTTCGCCTTCGGCCGCGAGCAGATCACGCTGCGGCCGGTGCTCGAACTCGTCGAGGTCGGCGGGGTACTGATCCTGGCGGTCGTCGTTTCGGCGCTGGCCAGCCTGCAACCCGCCTGGCGCGCCGCGCGCATGGATCCGATCCAGGCCTTGCGTCACGTTTGATCGAGGAACGAACATGAAAACCAACAAACTGCTGGCCTTTGCCGCCTTGTGTTTCCCCCTCGTCGCGGCGGCGGTCGACGGTGTCGAATTGCTGAAGAAGGTCGACCGCAACCTGGAACCCGAGTCCTACGAGTCGTACCGCAAGCTGATCAACGTCGAGCCGGACGGGACGAAGAAGGAGTTCGTCATCTACTCGGTGAAGAAGGGCAAGGATCAGGTGGCAACACTGTTCCTCTCGCCGACCAGCGACAAGGGGCGCACCACGCTGCGCCAGGGCGACAACATGTGGCTGTACATCCCCAGCGTCGGCAAGCCGATGCGCATCACCAGCCTGCAATCGGTGACCGGCGGCGTCTTCAACAACGCCGACATCATGCGCCTCGACTACGCGGTGGAGTATGACGTCAAGGCCGTCGAGGAGACGGGCGATACCTACCAGCTCGACCTCAAGGCCAAGACTGGCGAAGTGGCCTACGACCGGCTGAAAATGACGGTCGACAAGAAGCTCGTCCTGCCGACGCAGATCGAGGCCTACGCCTCCAGCGGCATGCTGATGAAGACCTTGTATTTCAAGGACATCAAGGATTTCGGCGGCGGCATCAAGCGCCCGGCGACGGTCGAGACCGACAGTCCGTTGTACAAGGGTTACAAGTCGGTGATGCTCTATTCGGGGCTGAAGAAGAAGGACTTCCCGGACGAGGTGTTCACGCAGGGGTTCATGGCGCGCATGGAAGAGTTGCGCAAGTAAAGATGCGTATTTTCTCCGTCATCCGGGCGCAGGCCGGGATCCAGCAGGGGCTCCGAAATTCTGGATTCCGGCCTGCGCCGGAATGACGGGGGCGGGCTGAGAGGCATCGTCATGAAATCGACACTCATATTTCCCGCCGTGGTTTTTGCCTTGGCCGTCCCGGCCACCGCCGAGGAGTTCTCCTTCGACGCCAGCGAATTCGAGAAGAAGCCCTTCGAATTCTCCGGCTACCTTGAACAGAAAGAAGAGGGGCTGAAACTACGCAGTTCAAGCCCGGCATATTCGCTGGCCTATCCGGGAAAATCGTCACAGAACCATCTGTTGCGCAGCACGACGACGCTGGAAATGGCCGGCAAACTCAACTTCGACCCGGTCGTCGTCGATGTGCGCGCGCAGGCGTTCCATGCCGACGACCAGCTCGTCAGCAATTCCGATCGCGGCACGGTGATGGAAGGCGGCGTGCGCTGGAGCGCCGGACCCGGCCTGACGGTCGACGTCGGCAAGCGCGTGCAACGCTGGGGCAAGGGCTACGCCTGGAGCCCGGTCGGCTTCATCGAGCGGCCGAAGGATGCATCCGATCCGCAGTCGTCGCGCGAAGGCTTCGTGATGGCCAGCGCCGAATGGACGAAGAGCCTCGCCGGGCCGGTCAGTGCCGTCGGCCTCAGCGGCTTCGTCGTGCCGACCGACGGGAGCCGGCTGAACCAGGATTTCGGCGCCGAACGCGATCTCAACCCGGCGGCCAAGCTGTACCTGCTGGCGTGGGACACCGACATCGATTTTCTCTGGCGCGGCAAGGGTGCGCGGCCGGAGAGCTTCGGCATCGATTTTTCGCGCAACGTGACTTCCGCGCTGGAAGTGCATGGCGAGTGGGCGCGCTTCCGGGATGCGCCGCGCAACACCGCTTCGGCGACCGGCGTCACGCAACAGACCGAGTCCGACGCGACGTCATGGCTCGTCGGCCTGCGCTACCTGACGCAGAGCGAGGTCACCTGGATCGTCGAGTATTACCGCAACGGCCTGGGCTACGACGCCGGCGAACTGGACGACTACTACGCCTTCCTCGATACCGCGCTGGCCGACGGAGCCGCGCCGATGCTGGAAGAAAAGGCGCGGCGGGTCGCACAATCCGGCTACGGGCGACCGAATCCCGGCAAGGATTACCTGTACGCCAAGGCCAGCGTCAGCGAACCGTTCGGCTGGGTCTATGGCGCCGCGTCGCTGACCGCCATGACCAATCTCAAGGACCGCAGCTGGCAGCTGACCCCGGAGATCAGCTATACCGGCTTCAACAATGTCGAGATCCGTGCTCGGGCGTTCTTCCTGCATGGTGCCTCGCACACCGAGTTCGGGGAGAAGGCGGCGAGCCGGCGGCTGGAGGTGTATGCGAGGTTCTTCTTCTGAGTAACCGGACCGCCAGCCAGTTCTACATGGCCAGCAGATAGAGGCACGCCGAGATAGTGACGATAGACCCGAGCGTCGTGAACAAGATGACACGGGAGGCCGGCGCGGCGTCGCGCTCATAGAAACTGGCCAGCATGAACGGGCCGGTTCCGGTAGGCAGCACGCTGAGCAGCAAGGCCGAATTCGCCCAGAATTCCGGCAGGTCGAATACGTAAAAGGCAAAAAAGCCGGTGATCAGCGGTTGGAGCAGCAGCTTGGCAAATACCAGCTTTGCCGTGCCTTCGCATCGACCTGGCTGCCGTTGGGCGAGAAGCAATCCCAGTGAAACGAGCGCGCAAGGGCTGGCGGCCATGCCGAGCAATGACAGGAACTGGTTCATCGCCGCCGGTAGCGGAATGCCGCCAAGTGCCCAGCAGCCGCCCAATACAGGTGAAATGATCAGAGGATTGACAGCCAGCGCCTTGCCTACCTTGGCGGCGGCCCGCAGTGGATGTTTTTCTTCCTGACGGCTGATCTCCACCAGGATGATCCCGATGCCGAACAGGACGCAGGCAACGATCAGGGTGCCCACGACAGCCGGCACCAGCCCTTTTTCGCCGAATACCAGCACACAGAGTGGTATGCCCATGAATCCGGTGTTGGCGTACGTGGTACCCAGTCCGTCGATGCACGCATCCACGATGGCGCGTTGCTGCCTGACCCGCCAGGCGACGGTCGCCGCGAACAACAGGGTCCAGGCCAGGGTCAGCGAGGCGACGAATCCGGGCTGCCAGATTTGATCCCAGGTTGCCGTGGCAGTTACCTTGAACAGCAGCGCCGGCAGGGCCAGCCACACGACGAAACGGCTGATTTCGGATGAGGCGGTCGCCCCCAGGCGATTGGTGCGGCGACAGATGTAACCGACCAGGATGAGTCCGAAAATCGGCAGGACGACGTCAATGATGGTGGACATAACAACGCTTGGGCAAACGGTCGCTGTCGGCTGAAAGGGTATCGCTGACGTCCAGGGTTATTGGTCAGGATTCCGGTGGGAGGACAGCAGGGGCGTTCAACGGGCGAGGTCGAACAGCAAGTAAAAGTTCAGCAGTGTAATGATCACGCCGAAGCCGATCAACAGCCAGCGCGTTCCGGGCGGGTTGGCGTGTCTGCCCATGACTTCGCGGGACGAGGTCAGGCGAACCAGAAGGTAGATGGTGAACGGCAGTTGCATCGACAGCACAACCTGGGACAGCACCAGTCCCTGCAGGGTGTCCTCGATCAGCAGGATGACGGCCAGCGAGGCGATCAGGATGATGCCGACGCCCAGTTGCGAGTGCCTGTCCTTGATGTCGTAGGGTTCGCCGAACAGGCCGGCGAAGATGCTGCCGCCGGCGATGCCGCCGGTGATCGACGAGGCGATGCCGGCGCAGAGCAGGGCGAAGGCGAACACCAGCGCGGCGCCCTTGCCGAGAATCGGTTGCAGCAGCGCGGAGGCCTGCGAGAGTTCCGCGACTTCGACGCTGGCGGTGAAGAACGTGTAGGCGGCAACGATGATCATGGCGCTGTTGATCGCCCAGCCGATACCCATCGAGAACAGCGTGTCGAGGAATTCGTACTTGAGTTGCCGCTTGATGACCTTCTCGTCTTCGAGGTTCCACTGCCGGCTCTGGATGATTTCGGAGTGCAGGAACAGGTTGTGCGGCATGACCACGGCCCCCAGCAGGCTCATGATCAGGAGGATGGACCCGTCGGGGAACGCCGGCGTGAGCCAGTGGTGAACCGTCGCGTTCCAGTCCACCGGGATCAGCGTCAGCTCGTAGATGAACGAAATGCCGATGATCGAAACGAAACCGATGATGATCGCCTCTATCCGTTTGTAGCTGTTGCTGTAGAGAAAGAATCCGATGAACAGCGTGACGCCGACGGCAGCGATCTTGATCGGGACGTTGAACAGCATGTTGAGGGCGATGGCCGCGCCGAGAATCTCGGCGATCTCCGTCGAGATGGCTGCAAGCACCGCCGAGCCGATGAGCAGGCGCCCGCTGCGGCGCGGCAGGTAGCGCGTCGCCGCTTCGGAAAGGCACAACCCCGAGACGATGCCTAGGTGGGCGGCATTGTGCTGCAGCACGATCAGCATGATCGTGGATAGCGTGATGACCCAGAGCAGCTGGCTGCCGAACTGAGCGCCGCCGGAAACGTTGGCCGCCCAGTTGCCCGGATCGATGAAGCCGACGGTGACCAGCAGGCCGGGGCCGATGTAGCGAAACAGGTCGAGCGCCGTCAGCGACGGCGGGTGCTTGTCCTTGAACAGTCGGGTAAGGCGGTTTTTCCAGCGCGCCAGCAGGCTCATCGTGATTCCAGTGTTTTTACCAGGGTGTGCAGGGTGTGGTTGACGGGCGTTGGCACGCCGAGTTCCAGGCCCTTGCGCACGATATAGCCGTTCAGCCAGTCGATTTCGGTGGGCCGGCCGCGTTTTATGTCCTGGGCCGTCGATGAGGTTTGTTCGGCCATTATTCTGGGGATGCGCTCGACGCCTTCCCGGACGTCGCCCACCGGAACGACGCCGGCCCTGGCGGCGACAGCGAGACATTCATCGACCGCTTCGCGCAACACCTGCCCGATGCCCGGCTGTTGCACCAGTTTTCCGTACGGCAGACCGCTGATCGCCGACAAGGCGTTGTAGGCGCAGTTGATGATGAGCTTGGTCCACTGTACTCCCACGATGTTGTCCGAGATGTCGACCGGGATGCCCGCCGCGGAGAAGATCGCCGCGAGAGTCTCACTGCTCGGCGATCTGCCGATGACCACTGGGCCCCCGCCGTGGTGACGTACGTGGCCGTCGCCGGCCATTGCCGTGGCGACGTATACCGCGGCAGGAACGATCTCGTGTGGCAGCGTGGCACGCAGCAGGTCGGGGTTCTCGACACCGTTCTGCAGACTGACGATCACGGCGTCGGCACGAAGGAAGGGCGCCATCGCCGAAGCGGCCGTGGCGGTATCGGAGGTCTTGACGCAGCAGAGCACGATGTCGGCGCCGCGCACCGCGGCAGGCTCGGTGCTGGCGGCGAGCGGGACATGGAGGTCGGCTTCGCCAGTCTGCAGGCGCAGCCCCTCGCGCCGGATCGCCTCGACATGGCGGGGGCGGCCGATCAACGTGACTTCCTGACCGGCCGTGGCGAGCAGGCCGCCGTAATAGCAGCCGACGGCGCCCGCGCCCATGACGGCAATTTTCATTTGGTTTGTCCTCGGAATCATCAGGTTGGAGGCCGTCGACTGTAGCGTGAAACGTTGCTGAATGGATTGCCCCGGTTGCCGAGCCGGGGATCGCGTTTCAGAATGTCGGGGTCGCTGGTTACGCCAAAACCTACGGATAACCCCGTCATCCCGGCGAAGGCCAATGGGATGGACTCCTCCCTTCCACCGGCATCGATGTGCCAGACTGGAGTTGTCACCAACCAGTCAAACGAAGGAAGGAGTCCAAGATGAACCTTACGCGCGTTGGAGTGGATTTGGCAAAGCAAGTATTTCAGGTGCATGGCGTGGATCGGCACGAAGCGGTGCAGGTCAAGCGAACGCTCTCGCGCCGGCAAGTGCGCAGCTATTTTGCCGGGCAAGCGCCCTGCCTGATTGGCATGGAAGCGTGCGCCAGCGCCCATTACTGGGCGCGCGAACTGAGCCAGTTGGGACACACGGTCAAGCTGATCCCGCCGCAGTTCGTCAAACCCTACGT
>NZ_JCANUT010000080.1:0-12567 GCF_059569095.1 Propionivibrio pelophilus DSM 12018
CACCAGCGTGTCGATCAGCGTCTTGTCGCCGACCTTGGCGCTGCCGACCGTCTCCACGCCCTCAACCCCGGCAGCCAAGGCTTCACCGAACAGTTGCGCGTCGAGCGTCTCCTTGCCGGACAGCGTCTCCGCCAGCCCCATAAAGAAGCTGCCGTACAGCGGTCCCATCGAACCGCCGATGCCTTCGAGCAGGGTCATCGCCAGCGCATCCAGCCCTTCGGCCAGGCCCGGCAATTCCGGTTTGGCGCGCAGCGCGTCGCCACAGATCGTGAAGCCTTTGCTCATGTTGATGCCGTGGTCGCCGTCACCGATCAGCCCGTCGATTTCGGAGAGATAGGCGCGGTTCTCGTTGATCGTGTCGACAAGGTCGAGGACGATCTGGCCGGCCTGCTTCAGTGCGAGTGTCTGTGTCATTTGTGTGTGTCTCCCGTTACTTCCTGGTGATGCCGATCGAGGCGCACGGGGTCTTCATGAAGCCTTCGAGCTGATCGTCGAGCTTCAGCACGGAGAGCGTGACGCCCATCATCTCCAGCGAAGTGAAGAAATTGCCGACCAGCGGCACGGCGACGGTGATGCCGGCTTCGCCGAGGTACTTCGCCACGCTGGCGTAGAGGATGTACTGCTCCATGACCGGGGTGGCGCCGAGACCGGAGATCAGCACGGCGACGCGGTCGCCCTGGGCGAACGGCAGGTCGGGGAGGACGGTGTCGACCATGATCCTGGCCATCTGGTCGGCCGGGACGATGTCGGTGACGTTGGTTCCCGGTTCGCCGTGGTGGCCGATGCCGACTTCCATCTTGCCGTCGGCGATGTGGAAGTTGGCGTGGCCGACCGCCGGGATGATGCAGGAGGTCAGGCCGATGCCGATGCTGCGGGTGTTGTCGATGGTCTTCTGGGCCACCGCGATGACGTCGTCGAGCGAGCCGCCCTGGGCGGCACAGGCGCTGGCGGTCTTCCACATCAGGATTTCACCGGCGACGCCGCGACGCTTGGCTTCGTCGCCCTTCGGAGCGGACGGTACGTCGTCGTTGGCGACGACGGTCTTGACCGGGATGCCGGCGCGTTCGGCCATCTTGATGGCCATCTTGACGTTCATGTTGTCGCCGGCGTAGTTGCCGTACAGGCAGGCGACGCCCTGGCCGCCGTCGGCGGCCTTCATGGCGTCGAAGAAGCTCTTGGCGGTGGGCGAGGAGAAGATCTCGCCGACGGCGACGGCGTCGACCAGGTTTTCGCCGACGTAGCCGAGGAAGGCCGGTTCATGGCCCGAGCCGCCGCCGGTGACGATGCCGACCTTGCCGGCAACCGGCGCGCAGGCGCGCTTGATCACGCGGGGGTTGTCGGCGGCCGCGGCCAGTTCGGGGTGGGCGGCAAGAATGCCCACGAGCATGTCTTCGACGACGAGATCCGGATTGTTGATGATGCGGTTCATTGCTTCTCTTTCTTTTCGATATCCGACGGGTTCAGACCTTGATGCCCTGGTCCTGGATATAGCCGCGGATGATCGATTCGACATCCTTGTCTGCGGAGAAGCCCATCTTCAACGCACGGTCGTTTTTGAAGCGGGCCGGCCAGGAGAGGACCAGCGCCTCGATGCGCGGCTCGGGCTTGATCTCGATGAGGTCAGCCACCTTGTCGCCGGCGATTTTGCGCAGCGTGTCGATCATGTCGCCGACCACCGCGGTGTTGCCCGGCAGGTTGATCACGCGGTTGACACCCCACGCCGAGGACGGCAGTTCGTAGGCATGAATCAGCGACGCAACGACCTTAGCCGGCGAGAGCAACCAGATCTTCGCATCACGCCCGACCGGACAGACCGAAGGCACGCCGTTGAGCGGTTCGCGGATGATGCCGCTGGCGAACGACGAGGCGGCCAGGTTCGGCTTGCCGGGACGCACGGAGATGGTCGGCAGACGCAGCGAACGGCCGTCGATGTAGCCCTTGCGCGAGTAGTCGGTGACGAGGTATTCGCAGATGACCTTCTGCGCACCGTAAGAACCTTGCGGATTCGGCGTCGTGCCGTCGTCGAGCACTTCCGGCAGTTCGCCGCCGAAAACGGCGACCGAGCTGGTGAAGACAAAGCGCGGCGGCTTGGCCTGCTTGCGGCTGGCGTCGAGCAGGCCGCGCGTGCCGTCGAGGTTGACCTTGTAGCCGAGTTCGAAGTCGGCTTCGGCGCCGCCGCTGACCACCGAGGCCAGGTGGAAGACGGCACCGGTGTCACCGCCGAGCGCGGCTTCGACGCAGGCGAGGTCGTTCAGGTCGCCCTTGACGCACTTCAGGCGGGAATCGATGTTCTCCGGGAACGCCATGTCGAACAGGGTGATCTGGGAAATCGGCTCCTGCGCGCCCTCGGCGTTCGCCAGCGTGCCCTTGTTGAGCAGCGCCAGCGCCAGTCGATATCCGACAAAACCGCCACCTCCGGTAATCAGCACTTTCATTTCACTATCTTCCGAAAAACAAATTTGAGAGAAGTCGTCTTATCCAAAGCACTGCCCGAATGAAATTCCTTCATTCGACAGAGGGAAAAACGCTTGTTGGGGAAAAAGAAACCCCATCGGCCGCCGGCCTAAGGGCCTCGGCGGCAATTTGATCGATGGGGTTGGGGGCGAAACTACCTAGTACGGACTGCCACGAGAATTCAGCTTCCCCGGTATTTCTTCAGCGCTTCGAAGACCAGGTTGGGTCCTTCCTTGTCGTAGGTGGCAAGGTTCTTGTCATATACGGACTTGACCTTCTCCACGAATTTCTCGCGCTCCTGTTTGCTGAGATCACTTACAACCATGCCTCTCTTCTTGAGCGACTCCAGCGCCTTGTCATCAAGAGACTTGTTCGCCTCACGCTGGATTTTCCGGGCTTCGATGGCGGCTTCACGCAATACCGTCCTCTCGTCATTGCTCAGCTGATCCCAGAGTTTCTTGCTGTAGAGAACCAACCACGGGGTGTAGGCGTGACGGGAGGTGGTGAGATACTTTTGCACTTCGTACATCTTGTTCGTTTCGATGTCGACATACGGGTTCTCCTGTCCATCGACCGTCTTCATCTCAAGTGAGGTATAGAGCTCCGGTTTCGGCATCGGGACCGGGTTTGCTCCCCATTCGCGGAAGGAGTCGATAAAGATATTGTTCTGCATCACGCGAATCTTCAACCCGGATACGTCGTCAAATTTGGCGACAGGACGCTTGCTGTTGGTCAAGTTGCGGAAGCCGTTTTCCCAGTACGCCAGGTTGATAAGCCCGTTTTCCTCCAGCCGCTTGTTGAAATAGTCGCCTGCCGGGCCGTCAAGAACCGAGTAGGCTTCGCTTTCATCTGCAAAAAGAAATGGCAAGTCGAACATGCCCAACTCCTTGATCATGCCGACCAAGGGAGAGCTCGAGGTGATGACCATGTCCAGTGTGCCCCCGCGCAGAGCCTGCACCGACTGAGCGTCGCCGCCGAGAACGCCGTTGTAATACCCCATCAGCTTCATTTTTCCGCCGGATTTCTTGCTCATCACCTCCTGCATCTTCTTTACCCCAACGGATACGGGATTCGTGTCCGGGACGCCGGCTGATATCCGGATTTTCCGCTCTGAAAACTGGGCGAAAGCGGTTGTTGATGCGGCGCAAAGGCAGACCATAAGCGCGGTGAAAACACTCTTGCGAATAAACATTAACGCCTCCGAATACATTAGTAAGTTTGACCATCCGTCCTGGGAAGGAGCGACTGTTGTTGTGCTGAGTAGCATCGTGTTGTGGTCCGATCGCATCAGCCGGAAAAATCGTAAGCCCCTGAGGTATATTTTAATAATTGTATTAATGTATAAATTGATTCGAAATTTGATATCACTGAGTGCAAAGGTGTTGCTCGTTTATGACAAAGAACAGCGGTAATTCGGAATTCGATTTCCGTCCCCTGAAGATTTCAAGCCGGCAGGTGATGCTTTTGAACGCGCTGGATGAGCATCGAACGATGCGGCGTGCCGCCCTTGCGATGCACACAACGCAGCCGACCGCGAGCATCCTTCTGCAGCAATTGGAATCACGACTCAACGTAAAACTGTTCGAACGCCGTCCGCGCGGCATGGAGCCGACGATTTTCGGGGAGGTTCTGATCAGGTATGCGCGGGGCGTGAGTCACGATTTTGAACATGCGGAAGCCGAAATCGCAGAACTGGCGAAAGGAGCGCTGGGATTCGTTCGTATCGGGAGTGTTGTCGGAACCGTTCCGTCGCTTCTCACCCGTCGGTTGCTCTCGTTCAACAAGGCACACCCTCTCGTTCGGATATCCATTGATGTTGCCACTAGCGACACATTGCTACCGCTCCTGATCCGAGGCGACCTTGATCTCGTTCTTGGGAGGTTGCCAGATCAACTTGACAAGCAGGATCTCATCATTGATTTCTTCGAACACCCCGAGCGCATGAGCGTCATCGCTCGACCGGGGCACAAATTGGCCAAGAAAAAGAAAGTTGGCTTAAGCGAATTGACGTCCCAAACCTGGATTCTTCATCCTGTCGGCAGTCCGATGAGGTTGAGAATCGAGGCGGCGCTCCAACGACACTTCAGTTCTTCGATGTTGAATATCGTCGAGACCAGTTCGCTTCTGGCGACTACTTCGCTTATCGAAGCGTCGGACATGATTTCCGTTGTTCCCTATGATGTGGCCATGCATTATTCGAAGTACGGCCTTGTAACAATTCTCGCCGTCGATTTGCCTGTATCTCTGGTCAACCTCGGCGTGATTACAAGGAAAGAAAAACCCCACGCTCCTGCTGTCATGGAATTTCTGCGCTGCTTAAAAGACCCTTCGGCTATTTAAAGTCGTTGCCGGTGCCGGCATGAACGGAAAGAAAGTGTGGCAGAACAACAGTGGAGTGGAGTTTCCCCCGGCTACTTGTCGTGACAGGAGTGCCAAGTCGCGGCAGTCCGCTGTCCTCGCTGGGCCAGCGGACTGTGTGAGGGAGCGTTACGCGTTATGTAAGTGCGTGCCCCACGGCATTGACATAAACCGCATAGATGGAGGTGCTTCCGGTCATGAACAACCGGTTACGCTTGATGCCGCCGAAGCAGAGGTTCGAAACGACCTCAGGCGTATGGAGGAAGGCGAGCAGTGTTCCGTCCGGATGATGGACCCGGACCCCGTTGGTATCCACACCGCCCCAGCCCCAGCTGCACCAGATGTTGCCGTCGGTATCGCAGCGGATGCCGTCGGTGAATCCGGGGGCGAAGTCGGCGAGGATGCGCGGGGACTTGAGTGTCGTGCCATTGACCTCGAAGACGATGATGTTCGCGGGGTACTGTGATCCGTCGGTGGCGCCAGTGTCTGCGACATACAGCTTCTTGAAATCCGGCGAGAAGCACAGCCCATTGGGCCGGCGCATCGGCCCCTCGGCGGCAACGGTGACTTTTCCGGCGGGATCGATCCGGTAAACGCGCGATGCCGGCAGCTCGAAGTCCGCCTTGTGTCCCTCGTACGGACCCATGATGCCGTAGCCCGGGTCGGTGAAGTAGATCGAACCGTCCGGATGGACGGCTGCGTCGTTCGGGGCGTTCAGCTTCTTGCCGTCAAAGCTGTCGCAGAGAATCGTCCAGGTGCCGTCGTATTCCCGCCGGCGCACCCGCCGGGTGTCGTGTTCCATGGCAATCAGGCGCCCCTGATTGTCGCGTGTGTGGCCGTTTGAATAACCCGACTCGGTCTGGAAGACGCTGACGTGGCCATCTTCCTCGTTCCAGCGGAGAACGCGATGATTCGGGATGTCGCTCCACAACAAGCACCCCCAGTCGCCCATCCAGACTGGGCCTTCGCACCACAGCGCGGCATCGTGCCCATTGCCGTGCCAGATGCGCTGCAAGGTTGCGTTGCCTTGGCGGCCGGCGAAGCGTTTGTCGAGAACTTCCCACGCGGGTTCTGGGTAGGTCACGGTCGATTCCCCCGTCCAGTCGCGGTCGCGGGCGAACTTGTCGGTACCGGCAAAGGCGCTTGTCGCGAGCAGCGACGCGGACGCGGCCGTTGTGGCAAGGAAACTGCGCCGGGACAATCCGCTGGATGTGGGAGCGTCGATATCGACGGGGTGTTTCACTGACGTTTCTTTCATGTGTTCCCTCCTTGTTAGTTGCGTCTTCGCATTGCGTCAAAGCGGAAAATGGGCTTGCCCTCGGAACAAAGCAGCACCGGTGGCGCAATGACGGTAGCAAGGTAGGGGTGCGCGGTGAAGGTGAAATTACGCAGGTTGAGAGTGGATCCCCGCAAGTAGTTTGCGGATTCTCCAGCCAGTTGACCACCCGTTGGTACTGGAACTGACCGGACATCCCCATCGCGTCTGACTTTGGCTCGACCCGGCCAAGAGCGGAAATTTGCCACGGCCCGATCGCTGCCATTGAGACGGCGGCTGCACGCCGAAATCCGCCATATCACTTAAGCGAGCAATTCGATCACTGCCTGAACTGCCGGTCAGTAGCAAATTGTGAGAATTAGGTAGGCCACAAGTAGCCGGCCGACAATCTGGAATTTCTCGAAACCCTTCGCTTACCGAGCCTCAGCAATTCGCGATAAGTCGAGCCGGCGACACATGTGGCTAAAAACCTATCGATAACATCCCTGAGTTGACTTAATCAGCGAAGCGAATTGCTGAGCATCGTGCCCAAACCACACTTGTGCGCCAAGTTCCTCGGCCATCCGGCGGATGCGAGCGGTGGAATTGGCCCAACCTACGGTGTCGAAGACGACGCCAGGGTAACGTGCAGGAGGGCCGTAATTTTCTGCGGTATAGACGGCATCCGAAACAAGGAGAACGTGCCCGGTTTCTGGCAGGTTGACGTGCAGGCCGAGCATTCCGTAAGAATGTCCGGGGCCGAAGTTCAGTACTCGCACCCGCTCGCTCAGGTTAAAGTCGGCTTCGTTCCGCCCAACAAGGTGCCAGTTGAGTGCGCTCCGAATCCACTGGTCGGTGTCGTCCCAAATGTAGGAATCCATTTTTCGCCCGAGCGCATAGGCACGGATGCAGGCAGCGAACTCATCCTCGTGGACTATCAAACGAGATTTGCCGAAGAATTCAACGCAGCCGGCATGGTCGTTATGCATGTGAGAGAGAACGACATCATCGATATCGTCAGGCCCTAAGCCGAGTGCTTTAAGTCGCTCCGGCAGGCAGCATTCCGAACCGCCAAAGAAGGGAACCTCATCTTGGAACTGAGTGGGCCAGCGGCCGGTCGGTCCCATCGCAGCTGGGTTACAGCCGGTGTCAAAAAGAAGACGTCCGTGTTCGTGCTCGATCAAGAAGGCGGAGATCGGAAATTCGTGAAATATACAAGTCGGTGCAGGTGCGCTATTGGTAGCGAATGAGGACTTCTGCACGAGCAAATTTTTGTCAGCCTTGAGTGTGCCGAGGTCGAGAACATGCAGCTTCATCGAGGACTCCATAAAAATACCGCGACCAGCATCGCGCCGGTCGCGGGTGTCTGGCCTAAATCATGCCTAGAAATTGAACTTGTCGACGTTGTCCTTGGTGAAGGTCATAACCGGCAACGCTATAGACAGGTTGATTTTGTCGGCCTTTGGCGTGAACGTACCCATGCGCCCAGCCTTGAACGGCTTGCCAACGGCAACACCCTCAGTGAGCAATTGGCGAGCCGCGTAGACGGTCAGATAACCATGATCAGGTGCGCTCCAAAGCAATACGCTCTTTACGCTGCCTTCTTTGAGGTAGCCGCGCATCATGTTGGGTAGCGCATTGCCGACAACAGCGATTTTTCCCGCTTTGCCCGCCTGTTTCACCGCATCAACTGCGCCCGGTACGTTAGGCACTCCAAGCGCAATAATGCCCTTGAGCGTGCGTTTGCTCTTGATGAAGTCTTGAGCAATCTTGAAAGCCTTTTCCGTGCTCTCACCCGCCGGACGGGTGTCAAGAATCTTCAACTTGGGATATTTGGCGGCAACGGTCTTCTTGATGGCTTCTATCCAGAGCGACTGGTTTGGCGCAGTGAACGTTGTAGTGATGATGCCGATGTCTGCTTGCGGGCCGGTCTCCTTGACCATCGCCTCGACCAGGCCAGCACCGAATTCATCGTAGTCAACGAGATTGACGAAGAAGTCACGGAAATTTGCATCGCCATCCCAAGTCATGACCTTGATGCCGGCCGCACTTGCTTTTTTAAGTACCGGGGCAATAGCCACCGGGTCGTTGGATGCGACAGCGATCAGATCGGGCTTGGTTGTAATGATGCTTTCGATCATTTCGATCTGCTTTTCAACCTGCGCCTGTGTTGGTCCAGTCCACGTCACCTCGACATCAGGGAGTTCCTTGACCGCTTCGTCGATGCCACCTTTTACAGCGTTGTAATAGTCAATGCCGATGACCTTCGGCATGATGACGATCTTGTATTTGTCTGCTGCATGGGCACTGAATGGAGCAGCGAGACAAAGCGTCATCGCGGCAATAGTGGTTTTCAAGAACATCCGTTTTTTCATCTGACTCTCCTGAGGTGAGGTGATTCAAGAAATGCGACGGACTCAGTTGATACGAGTATCTGTCGCCGTGCGTAAATTGAAAAGCTCGCGGAACAGTCCAGTCAGCCGCCCGGATGCGACAGCCAAGATCAGCACCACACCAATAAGGATGGCCTGAATCTCTGAGGGAATAAAAAGCATGGACAGGCCCATGCGTAGGACGCCAATAATCAGCAGTCCGAGCAGCAAACCCGGCACGTTGGCCGAACCGCCGGAGAGGGAGGCGCCAGATAGGACGACCACCGTAATTGCGTCAAGCTCGAGACCTACACCGAAGTCCGCCTTGGCGCTGCTTACGCGCGCCGTGAAAACGAGGCCAGCGAGACCGGAAAGAGCACCGCACGTTGTATAGACTAGAGTCTTGACCTTGGAAACGGATAAGCCGGCGAGTCGAGAAGCTGTTTCATTATTGCCAATCGCAAAGAGTTTGAGGCCAGCGGTCATGCGTCGCAGGAGTGCCAGCACGACCAACAGAACAGCGAGAAACAGCCAGAACTGGACGGGAACGCAAAACAAATCAGCCTGCCCGAGCCAATAAATCGATTCTGGCATGGCGAACGAATGTCCGCCTGAGAGTCCAAGAGCGAGGCCACGGAAAACCGCCATTGAGGCGAGAGTCACGATAATTGCAGGAATGCCGGCCCGCGTGACGACAAGTCCATTGAGTGTCCCTGCTACTAATCCCGATGTGATTGCTAGTAAAGCAGCTACGGCGATAGGCAAGCCCGAGTCAGCGGCCAGACCGGCAACAATGCCGGCCAGAGCCATCATCGCGCCGACAGAAAGATCGATTCCTCCCAAGAGGATGACCAGCAGCATGCCGACACTGACGATGCCCACCTCGGAAACCAGGCGTGCGACGTTGGCAGCCGACGCAAAAGTCAGGAAGTACGGCGAAGTGAGACTGAAAGCAATGATTTCGGCAAATAGTACTGCCAGTAGCAGCCGATTGAACGCTGCATGCGAAGTCGGTGCGAACGAATGTTTCCGAAGAATCGTCGTGCTCATCAGGCAGCCCTCCCCGTCATTAACGCAAAGATGCCCGGCAACTTTCCGGATCGTTGCAAGGTGTAATAGACGACAGCGAGAAGAATCAACGCCCCCTGCACGGCTTGTTCCCAGATGGCGTCAACCCCCAGGAAGATGAGGACTGTTCCGAGTGTGCTGATCATCACTGCGCCGAGTAAGGTGCCAAGGAGAGTGCCACGGCCGCCGAATATATCCGCTCCTCCGAGTACGACCGCAGATATAGCGACAAGCTCAAACCCTTGGCCTGTATTGGATTCGACGGCTCCGAAGCGGCCAGCGTAAATGACCGAAGCCAGCCCGATCATCGCCCCACAAAGCGCAAACGCTTGAACTTGTGTCCTTGCCACGTTAATGCCCGATATGCGCGCGGCTTCCGTATTGCTACCGACGGCGTACATCTGGCGACCTGTTTGCCGTTGCGTGAGCAACAACCACATCAGCAGCAACATGATGCCGACCGTGATGCTGGATGCGGGGATGCCCCATAAGCTTCCGTCTCCTATGAATCGGAAGTCGGCGGGTAATCCGGTGATCCAGACGCCTTGTGTCCCGACAATCATCAGTCCGCGATAGACGTTTAGCATCCCTAACGTCACCACGATCGAATGAACCTTCAGGCCGGCAACGAGAAGCCCGTTGACCGCCCCCATCAGCGCGCCAAGAAGGACAGACAGCGGGATCAGCCAGACTACCGGTACGCCGCTTTTTGCCAAGGCTCCGGTCGCAGCGCAGCAAATTGCCAGGATGGCTCCCACCGAGACGTCGATTTGCCCAATCAGAATCACCGCAAGCATGCCCATGCCGGCTACAGCGACGTAGGCAGAATTGGCGGCAATATCGAAAAAATTCTGTCCCGAAAAAAACTCCGGTTCGACGAATGCCATGACAACACAAATGACGCCGAAGAACGCCAGTATGGATAGCGCGGGCTTCTGGTCAGTGCTGAGCATGTTTCGTCTCCTCTGCCTCGATTTCCTCGTTTTCTCCTGCAATGGCGCCCAACAACGTTTTGGAGGAAGTGCCGCGAGGGAATTCGGCAATGATCCTGCCTTTGCGCATGATCAGCACGCGGTCAGCAATCCGTTCGATTTCGGGCAGGTCCGACGAGGCAACGAGCACAGCCATGCCTGCTGCTACGGCATCGTCAATGACGCGATGAATTTCTTCTTTGGCGCCGACGTCGACCCCTTGCGTAGGCTCTTCGATCAGGAGGAGGCGCGGGCGTGCCAGCAACCAACGTCCCAGTACCAGCTTTTGCTGGTTTCCGCCCGAAAATGAAGATGCTGGCAAGTCTGGATTAGGGGGGCGAACCTGCAAACTTGAGAACATGGCTTCGGCTCGCTGTTGCATGTCCGCGAAATCAATTAGTCCGTTGTGTGAGAGGGATGGCAGTGTTGCCAGTGACAGGTTGACGGTGGCTGGCAACTCGCGCACCAGTCCTTCCTTCTGTCGGTTCTGTGGGACAAATCCAATGCCTGATTGGGCGTGTTTTCCGGCGTGAGGTGTGTGCGTCTCGCCATCAATGCGGATCTCGCCGTGATTGATTGGCTCAAGACCGAGTAGGGATCGCATGAGTTCGTGCCGGCCGGAGCCGATCAGTCCAGCAAGGGCTACGACCTCACCTGTCGCAACCTCAAAGGTGACGTCCTCAAAAGCTCTTGTACGCGCGAGTTGATTGACGGAGAGCAATGCCTTTCCCGGTGTGCGTTCGGGACAGCGGACGTTCTCCTGAAGTGCGTGGCCAATCATGCGCTCGACGATCCATGCTTGGTCGATACTCCCGATTTCGCTCTGTCCGACGATCTGTCCGTCGCGCATGATCGTTACCTCATCGGCGAGACGGAAGATTTCGTCAAGATGGTGCGATACGTAAATGATTGCTGTGCCAGCGGCCTTCAAAGCGTCTACGACCCGGAAAAGTCGCAATGCCTCCCCGGACGACAAGGCGGCAGTTGGCTCGTCCATGATCAGGACGCTTGCATCGACTACCAGTGCCCGTGCAATCTCGACAATTTGTGCGGAGGATCGGTCAAGCGAATCAACTGTTGCGTCTAACGGAAGATGAACTCCAAGTCGGTCTAGAACCTCCTGTCCAGTTGCTCGCATTCTTTTCCAGTCGAGGTTCCCAAAGCGTGTGCGCAGGTACTGGCCGGTGAAAAGGTTCTCAAGTACTGTCAGTGAGGGGAAAAGACTGGTCTCCTGATAGATCGTGGCGATACCCAGTTGGCGAGCCTGTGCAGGCGTAAAACGCTCATAGGTCACTCCTGCCAAGGTCAGGCGTCCGTCGTCTGGCGAGTATGCACCGGAAATGATCTTGATCAGGGTGCTTTTGCCTGCGCCATTCTCACCGAGAAGAGCGTGTACGCGGCCTTTCCCTAACAGGAAGTCGACCCCACGAAGTGCTTTTACACCTCCAAAGGTTTTGCTGATTCCGGTACATAAAAGCGCTGCTTGGGGCGAAGTGACTGCGGTAGAGAGACTGCCGTTGTCCGTTACGGAAACAGCGTGCGTGGTGGCATTGTTGGCGCAAGATCGCACAGCATGCCCCCCAAGGTGAATCGATAGCTCCAACTCGACCTCCTGTGTAATTCTTTTGTTCAATCGATTCTTCTCTGATGCTTACTGCTCTTCAAGTGATAGTTTTTCAATGACCCCTGAATTATCTTCACCCCAAGTTCTCAAGAAAGACGGGGGCTGATTTATTCCCTTGTCTGATTGGAGCATTGCGGCGACCGGAAATAGTTAGGGAAACGCCGAACAAGCCACTGAAAAACTTGGCGGCGCTTCAATATTGAGCCGAAATGGTGAAAGAAATCGATTTTTCATCGTATAAGTCGCCGGCTTTGGGCACGGATGCGGGGAATTTCCCCGTATCCGGCTCATGCCGGACGCACCTCTCCTGTCAGAGGTCTGCCCCATTTGTTGAGATTGATCATCGCCAGCATGGCGAAGGCCCGGTTGGCGTTCTTGGCGAGACCGCGATAACGCACCTTGGCAAAGCCCCAGAGACGTTTGAGCGTCAGGAAGGGATGCTCGACCTTGGAACGAATACTGGAC
>NZ_JCANUT010000081.1:0-10235 GCF_059569095.1 Propionivibrio pelophilus DSM 12018
TGTCGATGATCGTGCGGCGAATCGCTTCTTCCTGCGCTTCACTCAGGCATCGCCCGTCGCCTCGCGCTCGGCCCCGTGCAGTCGGTCGAATGGCTGACCACCCGCCCTCAACAAACCGGTCAATCGTGGCGCGTACCGCCGGGTAGCTCAAGCCCGTCATCGCGACAATCTGCATGATCTTGATTGCCTTCTGGTGCAATCGAATCACTTGCTTGCGCCGCTCATGAAGTTGTTCCAGCGTTTGCTTTCTGGCGTTCTCTTTTTCCATCATCATCAGACACGAAAAATCCGGATAAGTTCATACTTCATCGGGCCGGATCAATAGGTAAATTTCAACGCGCATCGCTGGGTACTTTTAATCGCGCGCCGACAGTCCAGCGACATCGCCTCATCGGAAACGGCCCCGGACAGCAGAAAACGCTCAAGTTCCTCCATCTCCTCGTCGAGGAGAGGTGCAATCATGTTCATCGAATTGGTCATGCTGTTGCTTTCGTGACGAGCAGGTGTCGTATATCTTCTGTGCAATGGTATCAGGGAGGCTACTTCGAAAACGTGGCTAAGGCGGCGGTGCGCAGGAACCGGTTGGAGATCCTGTGCTTCACCAAGAGCCGGAACGAACGCAGCACTCGAACCGTTTCTCCACAGCGTATTTTTCCAGTGTTTTGTCCGCGCGATGCGATGCGATGCGTGCGCGCGTTGCGTGTCGTGCTACCGCTCATTGCAGCACCTCCTGCGGCACCGCGAACAGTATTTGCGCCATGTGCGTGAGATTACTCGCTGTCATCATGGCTAGTTTTAACCGCTGAGCGACCTGTGGGATTTCGTTGCAGATTACTGCGAAATTTGCGGGGTAATGCTACCAATTTTCTGACATGCACCGGGAAGAATTGTCGATGAGGCGATTCCCCCCCAAAAAATGCCGTTTTAGTCACTGGCGGCAATCTCAGGTTCTCGGCGAAGCTCTAATGCATGGAAAAATTTACTGAACTCAATCTCGACGACAACTCGCACGGAGCTACTTCAAGCGAACTCAAAGTGCCCCTTGTGTGGCTAGAACACGCCCGTGCCCTGTGCTTTCAGGAAAGCGTTGACCTAAATTTTCAGCTGGGTCCCCTCCACGCAATCAATTGGGCGGCGTCTCTGGACTTTCTTCCCCACCTCCTGGAATTGACGTGTCATGTCACCGGCATTAGCCAGGCGAATTTTGCCGTGTCGCCGGCCTTCCGCTATGAAGACGGGAGGCGTGTGGCCAAGCCGGGAGTTGGCATCTTTCCTCGCCACGATGCAGCTATTCCAGACGAGGTTCTCCTTGAAATAACTGCAGCACTAACCGTTTTCTTTCACCGTGTTCTTGAGGGACAGGAAATATCTGGCCAGGAGCAGTTGTTCCCGCTCGAAATTTCCGAAAAGACGAACGAAGTTGTAGGTGTACTGGCCGACAAGTTTCTAGCTGGCGTAAGTGGAAAGAAAGTTGGCGAACCTCACTTGCTAAGGACAAAGAACTGCGAAATGCTTGTTGCCGGCGCATATCGTCCAACGAAAGATTTGCCATTGCCCGAGCCCGTTCGGTGGACAGCGGTCGGAGAAATCGACGGTTTGCGAGGAATGACACGAACCGTTTTTATTTGCACGGAAAGTCGAAAAACACTGGCGATTCTTTTTGATGAAGAATCCTTTAAAAAACCCCTGCGCGACCGACTCTTTGATGGGTCGATGTATGAGCTCATTATTGAAACGGAATGGATTTCGCCAGGCAAAAAGATCGACCGTCTTGTATCTATCGATTCTTGCGACGGAGCAGCTCTCGATTCGCCGCCGCTTCTTTCGCAGCTATAGAATCATGCTTATGGCGTAGGGTAACTGCCGGATTAAGGCTCGTTTGATCTTTGCGGTAGAGAGTGGTCTGATTAACACTTTCCGTTTGATGGGGGGGTCTCGGGTGTGACTGTGTCGTCAGCACAACTGATCGACAAAAGGGCTACGATTAACTCGAAACGATTACGGATCGTGGAGTCGTCACTGTCTTTGAGACACAACGAGCAGCGTGTCGCGACGCGCAAGATTTTTTCATCGTCATCGAATGCAGCATCGATCTGCTGCCCTCCCACTCTTCGACCCTGCTTCTTCGGGTCACCCGGCTCGAAACCAAAGTCAGTTGCAATACCTTTTAGGCGATCACTATCTCCTGTCATCAGGAGGGCATACTGATCTCCCCGGATGTTCCAGAGATCGAGCACGCATGAAAGCGCGAGAAAGTGCTCGCGTCTCCAAGCCAGAAGTTGCCGGCTACTTCCAACTATGCGCTGCGCGCACGTTATGTGGACAGCAGGTGATTTGAGCTCAATCAGCTTCTGATCCACTTTCTCCACCAGGCTGAGCATCCGATTCCAGCCGTGGTTCCTGATCCGCTTCAGCCACTCGATGCTGGTACAAGGAACTCCGCTGTCGTCTTGCTCCTGCCGTGCGATCTTGCTATTGATTTCCTTGACCGCGGCTATCAAACACTTCAGTTTCTTTGTATCCCAACCCATCCAGTCTGCAATCTCCTCCTCAGTCTTGCCGCGGGAAATCAGGCGAAGGGACTTGATCACTGTTTCTGCGCGACCGTAGATCTGCGAAGAATCGACAGGTGATGACTCAGGCTTGTTGAGAGGGAGAACCGGAAACCGTGTCAGATCGACAGCATGTTCATACTGACGGGGAGATTCTTCAGGCAGCGCTATGTATTGCTCCGCAAGATCGGAAATAAAGTGGTAGTAGCTTTGGAATGCCGTGCGAGGACCTGCATGGCCAAGATGGCGCGCGCTTGCCCATGGAGCCCTTCGTGTTGGCCCCGTTCGGCCAAGAAGCAGTTCCTGGGTGCGTTGCGTTTCGCTCTTTCCCGCCGTGCTTGCGCTGTTCCACGCAGGCAGATCGATTCCGGCAAGGGCGCGCATGACCTCATTTGCGGCAGTGTGTCTGAGCCGATGCAGATTGCTGTCTGGATTGCCGGTGGCCGATTTGAGCGCGTCAAGCGCAAGTCGCCGGAGCTGTTGTTGCAGTTTCCTGTTTGCCGACGGGAACAGCAGTGCGTTGCGATCATCTCCGGCGCGGGCTTCCGCTGTGGCAGTTGCCCAATCGATCAGAGCGGTCTCTGATGGCGTAAGCGACATCAGCGACGGCACTACACGCCGCGACGATTTTCGTTTCAGTCGTCGATAGCGGTTGTTCTGTACGACCACGGCCATGTAGTCGCCGACCGAAATCCAGTCTGATCTGAGCAACCCAAGGACTTCGCCGCCCCGAAGTCCAAACCGGTAGGCCCCCAGAAGAAGGAGTGCTGCGTATCGAGATTTCTCTTTATCGGTGGCCCGCCGTGCCAGAAAATTGAACGCACGCAGATAGTCGCTCTCGACAACGATCCCGGGGTCGACGGGAACAGCGCCGTCGTGGCAGGGTAGTTCCGCCCACACAGGATTCTCGACCTCAACCTGCTCGGCTAGCCAGCGGTGGAATTCTTTCAAGCGTGCGAAAACGTATTGCGGGTTACGAAGCTCGCGACCTTCGAGCACTTCCGTATAGAACTCGGTTATTTCGTCTTCGTCAGCGAGTTCGAGATCAATGACGTAACCGATTTCCGCAAACGCAGGGGATAGGGCGCCGAAGTATCGCTTGATGGCATTCCTGGCCAGGAATCCGTCGTGGCCGGATTTCCGTTCCATCAGACTCGCAACCCATGCGCCAAGAAAAAGGCAGGCGCGCGGCGCTGTGCCATCCGCTGCCGCGAGGGTTCGCCGTATTGCCGCCTTGATGTTCCGGCGTGAATTCGGAGTCAGCGACGAGGTGGTCTGATCCGGGTCAAGGTGCTTTCCAATTTCCGAGAAGAGGTTTCGTGCTTCCTTTTGCAGCAATTCGATGTCCCGCACTTCCGGCATTCGGGAAGGGAGATCGTCATCAGGGGATTCTGGCGTCAGATCGATGTCGGCCGAATCAACGGCAATCCTCCGGTTCCAGCGCAGCCGTGACCAATCTCGCCATTCGAGCGAGGCCGATTCGACCCGTCCGCCAAGGTATCCTGCAACGACGCCCGGCAAGGTCTGGATGTTGGCCTGATCAGTGACGCACGTCAGCGATGCAATAAACTGCGTCACCTTGGCGTTCTCTCTAAGTCGGCCAGCACTGACGAGGTGGGTGGCGATGCCGACGAGCGGTGTCGGAATGGGTAATTCGCTGAATGATCGTTGCTGCGAACGATCCAGTGCCATGTTGATTAGACGCGCGGCCGCGTTGGAAATGCGATGTCTGTGAACCGGCGCAGCAGGGTCGTTCGTGGACAGATTGATTCCGTGCTCCAGATAGAAGCCAGGCCGTGCGCGGATCAGGCGGATGTTCTGTCCTGCCAGAACATCGCGAAGAAGCGTACCGTCCGCAATCCGGCTCTGAACGACGAGGAGCGCTGCCGCGATGATGGCTGCGTCCATTTTCCCCAATCGCAATTTCGTCAGTTCCGGAATGAGTTTTCCGATTTGCGACTGGAGTGCTTTCAAGACGTTTGTCGCACCCGGTCCATCAGCTGTGAAAGGGCTGCTTTCCTCTTCCAACTGCCGATAGCGGTGACTGAATCGAACCTTCATCCCGGCTTTGCGAGTCAGTTCGGTTGCCGCATTGATTAGCACCGAAAATCGCAGGGCTCCCAGTGGGTGCGGCAGTCCTGTCTCGTTTGTCAGGAGCGCTCGCGCCAGCGTGTAGAGTTCTGCCTTGGTGAGTTCGTCGAGCGCTCTGCCTTTCTGATGGGATTTGAGAATGCCTTTCGCACTTGAAATTGCAGCTCGAATTCTTTCTCGGCGCGCGCGAGCACGTGCCTTGGCTCCGAAATCGGGATTCGTTCCTCCGGATTCCCATGTGACATCCAGTGCTTCAGCCGGCCATGGCCACGCTTCCATTTCAGTGAAGCCGAGTACATCCAGGCACGATTCAAGCGGAGCCCGGAGTGAGGTCATGTCCTCCTTCCAGATACGGAAGGAATGGTCGCCATGTGTCGAGGCGCCGGACTCAGCGTGCCCAAGCAGGGCATCGATCAACTCCGGATCTACACCGTCTTGCCGCAGCCGCGTTGCCAATCGGTGACGAAACAGATTCAGGGGCAATGGACAGACAAAGAGATCGAGTTCCCGCAGATGCTTTTCGGACGCATGACGCCAACTGATCTTTCCCGACCCCGTGGCAAGAAGAAAGAAGAAAGGAAGTCGATCTGACTCCCGGCCTTGAGCCAGGTCGGTCATCGCTGCGGACAGTTCCGGGGCGCTCGCCTTGAGAGCATCGGCGACACACGATAGGTGCTTCAGGTAGGAGTGCTGGATCTCTGCCATCAGTGACATGGGCAAGGCGACCAATCTGCCAGTGCGCGCCTTGCGGGAATTCTTGTCGTCGATGAAAACCGTGCCGTCTTCAAACCCGAAATGATGCGGGCTACAGAAGGGATCGCGAAGCGGGCGAGCCCCGGTAGCCGCATAGATCTTGATCAGAAGCGCCGCAGTGACCGCATTGTGGAAGTCGATGAGCGAGCCTGACTGCCGAACTTCTTTAACACGGGCGTTGAGTTTCTCAATGGCGCCCGCAAGCATGTGTTCCAGAACTGCCAACTGGCTGCCCAGCGCATTCAGAGGTTCGCCATCAGGCTCTGTAAAATTGTCCGCGAATCCTAACAATTCTAAAAAGCTGGCAAGCGACGCATCTACTTCGGGATGTCCCCAGCTTGGGTAAGCGGTGGCTCCAGGCAGACCCGTTCTTGGATGGGAGGAAAGGAGTCTGGCAAAGACACCGTCGCCCCTCTGCACGTAGGCGTGCTGTGTCAGCGCATTCCCAAGCATGGCAGGCGACAAACGGGGTAGCGTCCTCTGCACAGCCTTCAGGAACGCCGATTCCGGCGAAGCACCCCAGTTAGAACTCCACAAGTCACCAAGCGACGGGGGGTCATTGACGCCTGCATCCAGGCCGAGCAGGAAGTTCGCCACGTATTCCGGCAAGGGAAGGGCGCAGACCTCTGCCATGGGTGCGATCCATGGCAAACTGTCTTGGTCGTCCGGTGCCCATCCGGGAATTCGTCTGGGCGGTGTTCTGAGAAGCCGTTTTCCGCTCCGGTCGAGCACCCATTCCTGTCCAGGAACTGAACCCAGACAGATGTCCAATGCGCGTCTCAGACTGCGACCGGTCATCAACGCGATCGAAGAAAAAGTGGCGACTGCTCTTTCTTCCTGTTTTGGCGAGGCAAGGCTGTTCTGTAGCCATGTAGCAAGCAAGGGAAGTTCGATCGGGTTTGGGCGATTCCACGACCAGGGCAGGAAATGCAGATCCTCCGCTGCGGAAAGAAGAACGCTGTTGGCCTGGAGTTGCTGGTGGACGTATGACGCTCTCTCGTCGACGCGGATGCTTTGAAGATCAGAGGAGTCTCCGATCCCTGGAATCAGGATCACCGGACTTGGATCCTCTCGGTCGGGACTTACGAGATCTTCCTGTTTGTCCTCGAAGAGATCCCAAATGTCTTTTCCAGGGCGCGGCTTCGGTTCGCTGATCTGGACTGGGAAAACCCCCTCGCCATTTTTTGGGGCGTGTTCATGCCGCGCGACGAGAATCAGCGCTTCCAGGAGGCTCCGTTGCGTGTGAGTAAGCGCTTCTTCAGCAGACTGGGTGTCCAGCATCTGCTGTGCTCTTGAGGCAAGATGAACTCCGATGCTTTCAAAGCCGAATGAATCTGTTCGTAGCTTCCCGAACAGATCTACCCATCCTTTGTGGCCGTCGTGAGCGAGCCGCAGTTTGGAGCATGCTAGTTCAAGAAGCTGGTCCTGTGGGTTCCCAAGGTTGGTTCGCTCAACACAATGGACGAACAGCCAAAGACGTAACCGCTCAAACCAGTTCCGATGTTCGTCGCTCTCGACGACTGGCAGACGGGCAAGGAGAAGTGCCAGCAAATAGAAGGTGGCGATGTGCTCGGTAATGTGAGCAGTGGCGGGAACAACGTCGGTTAGAGAGCGGTATCCCGCGAGGCGGGGGTCTTGAGCCGAACGTGCAATGGATAATCGGTAAAGAGTCTGCGCGTACTCGCTCTCAAGACGCCATTTTTCGAGAACCTGTTTCGCGACGTTTGAATCGAGGGCGGCGAATACTCGCCCAAGTGCATGAGGATGGCAGGTCAGTCCGGTGCAATTGACGACTTGAAGAAAGTCGTCGACGACGGAGTGGTCTTGTGCCCAGCTCAGCATGTCTCCCCAAGCCTTGGGGAGAGCAGACGTCACAATTGGAACCCGGTCAGATGAAAGCGAATCGGCATTCTGAACCGAGGTCGTTTGGCTTTCCTTGGTTTTGGTGGTATCGTCAAACAAGAGTCTGTTTATGCGTAATGTAAAGAAATGCAAGTATTTACATCATTTTGCACCAAAAGACTCATATTTGAAACGTAAGATACGTTTATATATGGATTATCCTCCGAAGGGTCTCGGGCGCGCCAATCAGATACGACGCTGGGCACTTCGTAAGGAGTGCCCAGTTTCATTTCTAGCTCACGTACCATGCAGCAATCTTTTCACACCGTACTCGTCAGCCGGGCAGAGATGATGCGCTATTACGACCCGGTGCGCATCGAGTCGTACTGTCAGGCGTGCGAGAAGTACGGAATGTTCTGGTCCTGCCCGCCCTTTGCCGAGCCTCCGCTGGCGCAACGCGGGGCGTGGAGCCACGCCGTGCTGGTGACGTTCAAGATGCCGGTGGATCCGGGGATCACGAAAGAGGGCCTGGTTGAGCTTTTTCTCTCCGGACGCCAGATTCTTTGCGAGATGCTACGCGAAAAAGAAAGCGGTGAAGCCGTTGCCCTGGTGGCCGGTCACTGCGACGGTTGCTCGGCGTGCACGCGTTCCCGTGGCATCGCCTGTTGCGTTCCGTCGCGGTTGCGTTATTCGCTCGAGGCGCTCGGTTTCGATGTGACGGGGCTGGCCGAAGGGCTGGCGGGGCAACGAGTGCCTTGGCCGGAAAACGGCAGGCCCGACCACTTGCTGCTGGTCGGGGCGCTGTTGTGTCCGAACCCGGGGGTTGCCAGGCGCCTCGTGTTTTAGCGGGGGTTATCCATGCTTCGGCGCATGGACTTCTGCGTAACGGATCCCGATTAATGTTTGCATGCGCCTGCGCATGTCCAGATAATAGCCCTTCGCGCGAAAGCAGCGCTTTGCAACGACTGGGAGAATCAGAATGGATTTGTGGGGTTGTCCGGCCGTGGTGACAGGAGCCGCCTCGGGGTTGGGGGCGGAAACGGCGCGTCACCTGGTGGAAGCGGGAGCCAAGGTCAGCCTTATCGACATCGACGCGGACGGTGTCCAGAAAATCGCCGACGAGATCGGGGCGTTTGCCATTCCTTGCGACGTCACCGATGCCGAAGCGTCGGAGCGGGCGATTGCCCTGGCCCGGGAGAAGCACGGAGCGACCCGCGTTCTGGTGCATTGCGTCGGCCGCGGTCATTTCGAGCCGATCGTCGGCGACAACGGGCCGATGCGCCTCGGAGATTTCCGCAAGCTGGTCGATACCAACCTGATTTCCACCTACAACATGCTGCGGCTGGCGGCGGCCGAAATGGCGGCCCTGTCGCCGACGGCGAACGGGGAACGTGGCGTCATCCTGTTGACCGCGTCCGTCTCGGCGTACGAGGGCCAGATCGGCGAGGCGGCGTATGCGGCATCGAAAGGCGGCGTGGTGAGCATGATTCTCCCCGCCGCGCGCGAACTGGGGCCGCAGGGCATCCGCGTCGTCGGCATTGCGCCGGGGCTGTTCGGTACCCAGACGCTGTTCGACATCGAGAAGAATCTCGATTCCCGGCTGGCCCGCCAGATCCCGTTCCCGCACCGCTTCGGCGATCCTGCCGAGTTCGCCATGCTGGCGATTCACGTGATGCACAATGTCATGATCAACGGCTGCGTGATGCGTCTCGACGGCGGTTATCACCGCTGAACGAGTGAGCGGCAGGGCGAAAGGAGGTCTGCGCCTTGAAGAAAAAGCTAAACATAAACCTTATCTCGCACGCTTCGGGCGAACTGGTCGAAATGCTGGCGCGCAATGCGGTGACGCAACTGGAAGGCGTCGAGGTGAAGCGACGGTTGTGGAAGATGATCCGCCGCCTCGACCAAGTACCGCAGCTCCTGACGGAGCTTGAAACCTCGCCCGGATTCGTCATTCACAGCATCAGTCACGGCGACGTGCGCGAGGCGTTGGAAGAGGGGTGCCGTCAGTTGCACATTCCCTTCCAGTTTGCGCTGGAACCTCTGATTGGCCGGCTGGCGCACTTCTCCGATGCGCCGGTCAAGTACTACACCAGTTCCGGTGATGCGTTCGACGAGGACTATTACCGGCGTATCGAAGCGATGAAGTACACGCTGGCGCATGACGACGGTATCGGCGGCAATGATCTCGAAACGGCTGATGTTGTTGTCGTCGGCGTTTCGCGTTCGACCAAGACGCCCACGTGCATGTATCTCGCATCGCGCGGCGTCAAGGCGGCCAACGTGCCGCTGGTTCCGGGCGCGCAGCCGCCGGCTGGCCTGTTGCGGTTGAAAGGGCCGCTGGTCGTCGGCCTGACGATCAACCCGGCGCGGCTCGCCCTGATTCGCACGGCGCGCCTGAAAAGCCTCAACGACGAGGAAAATACGACCTACGCCGATCAGGATCTCCTGCGCAAGGAAATCATCGAGGCCAAGCGTCTATTTGTCCGTTGCGGCTGGCCGATCATCGACGTCAGCAATCGTTCGATCGAGCAGACGGCGGCGATGATCATCGACATGCTGCGCAAGTCCGCGAGCGACACCGCCCAAGCCGAGCAGGCGTCGGGCAGCTGACGTTCTCCTGAAGTGTTGCGTGCGCCGGCCGGAAGGGCGACCAGATAATCCGGCATCGGCATAGGGGGCAGCCCTTATAGGCTGCGCCCCTGCCACACCACCCGGCATGCGGGTCCGCACCGGGCGGTTCGAGAAGTTGAGGTCATGAGAGACGAGGAACTCCGAGTCGATCAAAGTAGGCAATAGTCAGTACCGTTTTCAGTAGCCGATCGGCATTTCGCCAGTAGCTACGTGCATTTCCAGCCACCCTGCACGCCACAACTTCCGGCGCACCGAGGGCTTTTAATTCCCGATACATTGTCGTGCCGCGCTTCCAGTGCTTGAGTTGTATTGCCCGCAACCGATGTCGCATCCATTCGTCCAGCGTTCGCCAGACTTTCGGCG
>NZ_JCANUT010000082.1:0-10072 GCF_059569095.1 Propionivibrio pelophilus DSM 12018
ATCTTCCTGATCGTCGATAACCTGCGTGTGCATCATGCCAAGCTCGTCCAGCAATGGATCGAGCCTCGCCGGGACAAGATCGAACTCTTCTACTTGCCGCCCTACGCCCCGGAATCCAATCCCGACGAATATCTGAATCACGATTTCAAAACGTCCCTGCGTCTCGAACCGGCCACCCGCTCTGAAAAGGATCTTCTGCAAAAAGCCATGCGCATCATGAATCGCATCGCACAATGGCCCGAACGCATCCGTTCCTATTTCCAGCATCCTCATGCCGCATACGCGGCTTAGCAAAGCTATTTAAGGGCCGGGTTAATAATGAGACTAGAAAATGGAAATGGAAGTTCAGGGGGCCAGGTCAAACACCAGCACTTCGGCGTCGCGCCCTTTGGATAGCGAGACCATGGGCTCGTTTTCAAGCAGCAGCGCATCGCCCGGGTTGAGGCGTTGCTCATTCACCTCGAGCGCTCCCCGGATCAGGTGGACATAGGCTTTGCGGGTTGGATCGAGGGCCAGGCTCGCGCGTTCGTCGCCGTCGAACAACCCCGCATACAGTCGGGCATCGGCATGAATGACCACCGAGTCTTGCGCCCCGTTGGGGGAAGCGATCAGACGCAGCACGCCGCGTTTCTGCGCGGGGGGAATCGTCTTCTGCTCATAGCCTGGCGCAATACCGACGACGTTCGGCTGAATCCAGATCTGCAGAAAATGGGTGGTCTGGTCGTCGGCGTGGTTGAATTCGCTATGCCTGACGCCCGTTCCGGCGCTCATGCGCTGCACATCGCCGGGCGGAATGCTCTCGATGTTGCCCATGCTGTCCTGGTGCGCCAGTTCGCCGGACAGCACGTAACTGATGATCTCCATGTTCCGGTGCCCGTGCTGGCCAAAGCCGGTGCCGGGTGCGACACGGTCCTCATTGATGACTCGCAGGTTGCCCCAGCCCATGTGATCGGAATCGTAGTATTCGGCGAACGAGAATGAATGCAAGCTCTTGAGCCAACCGTGATCGGCGTAACCACGGTCCTGTGATTTGCGAAGCGTTTGCATGAACTGACCTCCTTGTTGACGGAAGTCATTGTCGGCTTCAGCGCTGCATCGATGTTTCTCGCAATTTGACGACAACGTTCAAAAATTTCGAACGGTTGCCAGCCATGGCCGTTGATGTTGCGGACCAGAACGGCACGGGTAAGGAAGTCGTGCTACATCGAGATGTCGAGCCGTCCCGGCAGAACCTTCACTTCGGTGATCTGCTTGCCGATGAAGCTGTCGGCCCTGTAAACCTCGACGCCTTCGAGGCGCGGCAGGACGGCCTGGTTGACGAGGGCCTTGAGCAGTTCGATGTCCTTTTCCTTCACGCCGGGCGCGCTGAGCGACACGAGCGCCATGTGTGTTGCGTGCAACGATCCCGTCGCTTGCCGCCACTGAGGCGTCATGTCAGCACAGATGGCGACGTCGCCGGGAATCACCTTGGCGCGCACAGTGGTGCAGAACGTCGCGTGGCCGTCGAGCAGCGTGATCTTCGGATCGAGCACCTGCACGTCGCGGTGCTGTTTTTCGGCCAGCTTCTGCGCGACGAAGCTGTTGAGCGTGCTTTCCGAGATATCGATGGCCCGCGCGGGAAGACTGCCGAAAAGCAATGGCAGCAGGACAAACGGCAGGCCACGGGTTATCCCCTTGCGCCGTTGCTCACCGAGCTTGTGCGCAGCAAAGGCACGGGCGAAAATCGTTCGGTTCATGGTTGCCGGATCGCGAAAATGCAAAGTTATATCAACAGGAAAAACGGAAAACGCTACCTCGTCATCGCCGAGGGCATCGACTGCACCAACGCCCGCGACGGGACGCCGGTCATCGTATACCACCCGGAGGAAAAGCCTGAACTGATCTGCGTCAGGGAGAAAGCCGAATTCCTCGTCAAGTTCGATCCCGAACCGGCAGAATGATCCGCCGGCTCACGTCCCGCAAAGCTTTTCGATATGGGGACGAACGCGCTGAAAACAAGAACTTGAAAATAGCCGCAAAGCGCCTTAACTAGGGTTACGAGAGGGAGTACCGAACCCCTCGCAAACCAGAAAGGAGCTCTGCATGTATTACCGTTCATTGTTCCCCCGCGACCTGTTCGCGGAACTTGACCGGCTGCAACGCGAACTTCAGCAGTCGGTCGATCCCAACCCCAATATCCGCGGCCTGACCCGCGGCTTCCCCGCGCTGAACATCGGCGGCACGCCGAAGACGGTGGATATCTACGCCTTCGCTCCGGGCATCGATCCGGCGACGCTGGACGTGCAACTGGTCAAGGGCATGCTGACCATCGCCGGCGAGCGAAAGATCGACCCGGTGCCGGAGAAGGCGACGCTGCATGTCGACGAACGCTTCGCCGGCCGCTTCCGCCGTGTCGTCTCGCTGCCGGACGACGCCGATCCGAACGCGATCGAAGCCAAGTACAAGGACGGTGTGCTGCACGTGCGCATCCAGCGCAAGGAAGAAGCGCAACCGCGGCGTATCACCATTCAGTAAGGAGGAGACCATGAGCGAAAACAACGCCGTTGCCAAATCAAGCGAAACCCGGCGCGACGAAGCCGCGCTGTTGCCGCCGACCGACGTGATCGAGGACGCCGGCGGCATCACGCTTTATGCCGACCTGGCGGGCGTGCCGAAGGACAAACTCAGCCTGCAGGTCGAGGCCGACACGCTGACGATCGAGGGCGAAGTGGCGCTCGATCTGCCGGACGGCATGGAGTCGAGCCACGCGGAAGTCAGCCTGCCGCGCTACCGCCGGGTCTTCACCCTGTCGCGCGAACTCGATTCCTCCAAGGTCAGCGCCGAGTTCAACCAGGGCGTGCTCAAACTGCGCATTCCCAAGGCCGAACACGCGCAGCCGCGCCGCATCGAGATTCAGGTTGCCTGATGCCGAGGGGAGCGCTGAAGGCCCTCCCCTCACCGTTTAAGGAGCGAAGACATGAATCTGGGAACGATCAAGGATGGTTTTGGCTCGCTTTGGGACAATCTGGCCGAAGGGTGGAAGCATCTCACCCAGTCGGCCTCCGGCGCCCTGACCCGCTTCAAGCCGGGCGAAACGACCGACCTCCCCACGAAATCCGAGGTGGACGACGCGTTCTTCATGACCAGCCACCACTGGTCGATGCTCGGCGGCGACGTGTTCGAGGACGACAAGCGCATCGTCGTGCGCCTGGAAGTTCCCGGGCTGGACAAGCAGGACATGAGCATCGAGGCGCGTGACGACGCCCTGATCATCTCGGGCGAAAAGCGCTTCGAGCGCGAAAGCACGGAAGGCCGCTGGCGGATCATGCAATGTGCCTACGGCAGTTTCCAGCGCGTCGTCCCGCTCAATGTACCGGTCCTCGCGGACAAGGCCAGCGCCTCGTACAAGAACGGCGTGCTCCGCGTCGAACTGCCCAAGGCCTCGCCGGGCGCGCCGAAGACCGTAACGATCCGGGTGAAGTAAACGCCCGTTCCTTACTCCGCCACCCGCCAGTCGAGCCGCGGCCAGCCGCGCTCGGCGGCGACGGCGGCGAGGCGCGCGTCGGGGTTGACCGCCACCGGCTGGTCGACCGATTCGAGCAGCGGCAGGTCATTTGCCGAATCCGAGTAGAAAACCGTTGCCGCGAAATCACCCAGACTGCGTCCGGCGCGCTCAAGCCAGGCGGAAAGACAGGCGCGCTTGCGTTCGGCAAAACAGATTTCGCCGCCGATGCGCCCGGTGAACGCACCGTCGCGAACTTCCGCTGGCGGCGCCAGCACGTCCAGCCCAAGCAAGGCGCCCGCGCCTTCGGCGAGGAAGCTGTGCGTGGCGCTGATGATGACCATGCAATCTCCGGCGGCGCGATGCGCCTCGACCGCCTGCCGCGCCACCGCCGAGATTCGCGGTTCGACACAGGACGCGAGGAACTGCGCCCGGCGCGGCAACCATTCGGCAACCGCGCCGTTGCCCAGCAGGGACAACTGGAATTCGATGTATTCGACGATATCGAGCGTACCGGCCAGATAGCGGGCATGCCCTTCGGCCTGTCGCTGCATCGCATCGGGGCCGGCGAGGCCGGCGGCCATCAGGTATTCGATCCAGAGGTGGTTGCTATCCCCGTCCAGCAGCGTGTGGTCGAGGTCGAACAAGACAAGTTTCATTGAGGCGTCAATCGATGAGGTTGCCCGCGGCGTCGAAGAAGGGAAAGGGCCCGGCAAAATCGCCGATGACCGCCGCGTGGGACGTCAGTATACCGTCAGCCCACGTGTGCAGCATGAAGCCCGGGGGCTCCATGTTGAACTGGCTCGGTGCCTCGTCGCGCAGATCGAGAACGACCTGGTGCGCGGGGCTCGGGCAGGTCATCGCCATGCGTCCGCCCACGGCGGTGACGATGGTGCGGTGCAGGTGTCCGCAAAGAACACGCCGCACCTGCGGATGCTTCGCCAGAACCTCCGCCACCGCCTCGCGCCCCTGCAACCCGATCCGGTCCATGTGGCCGATGCCGGTCAGGAAAGGCGGGTGATGCATGAGCAGCAGCGTTGGCGTGTCGGGTGCGGCGCGCAGGGCGTCGTCAAGCCAGGCCAGGCGTTCTGCACACACCGCGCCGCCGCCTTGTCCGGGCACCAGCGTATCGAGACCGAGCAGGCGCAGATCGCCACAGTCGACGGCGAAATTGAGGAAACCTTGTTCCGGGAAATAGCCGCCGTCGGCAAACGCGGCGCGCATACCCTCGCGCTCGTCATGATTGCCGGGCACGACGAACATCGGCATCGTCAATGGCGCCAGCAACTCGCGCAGCCAGGCGTATTCCTCGGGCGAGCCGATGTCGGTGAGGTCGCCGGTGATGAGCAGCAAGTCCGGGCGCGGGACCAGGGCGTTGAGCCGGCGCACGGCCTCGGCGAGCATCGCCGCCGTATCGACCTTTTTATAGGCTAGACGGCCGGGCAGCTTGATGTGCAGGTCGGAAAGCTGGGCGATCAGCATGGCGCGCTCCTTCAAAGAACCAGCACGCCGCGCGGGTCGACGCGCAGATAGACGGCGTCGCCGTGCGCGAATTCACGCCGCACGTGGCTTTCCACGACCAGCGGATCGGGCTGCCCGACATCGACGAACAGGCGCGTCCGGTCGCCGAGAAAGAACGCGGCGCTGACCGTCCCGGAGAGCTGGCACGGATCGTTCTCGCCGGCGACGTGCACGTCTTCCGGCCGGAACAGGATTTCGCCGGCGTCGGCCGGCAGCGTGTCGGCGGGTAACTCGCCGGCCGCGCAACGGAAGACCTTGTCGACGACGCTCCCGCGCAGGCGGTTCATCGTGCCGATGAATCCGGCGACGAAGGCGGTCGCCGGCTGGTGGTAGATCTCCCGCGGCTTGCCGATCTGCGCCACGCGGCCGTGGTCCATCACGACAATGCGGTCGCCGAGGGCCATCGCCTCGGACTGATCATGCGTCACGTAGATGGCGGTGATGCCCAGACGGGTGAGCAAGGTATCGATTTCCAGGCGCAGGGTGTCGCGCAGCTTGGCATCCAGCGCAGTCAGCGGCTCGTCGAGCAGCAGCGCATGCGGACGCACGGCCAGCGCCCGGGCCAGGGCCACGCGCTGACGCTGACCGCCGGAAAGCTGGTCGATGCGCCGGTCGGCCAGTGCCTCGATGCGCATCAGCGCGAGCATTTCGCCGACGCGGGTGCGGAGCGCATTTGGCGATTCCTTGCGGATGCGCAGCCCGTAGCCGATGTTCTCGGCAACGCTCATGTTGGGGAACAGCGCGTAGGACTGGAACACCATCCCGACGTTGCGCTGTTCGATCGGTTGCGCGGTGACATCAACGCCGTCGAACAGTACGCGACCGCCGGCGTCCGGCGATTCCAGCCCGGCGATCATGCGCAGCGTCGTCGTCTTGCCGCAGCCGGACGGGCCGAGCAGCACGACGGTTTCGCCGGCCTCGATGTGCAGGTCGAGCGGCTGCAGCGCGCAGGTGCCATCGGGGAAGGTCTTGGCGCAGCGCTCCAGCGTGATGGAGAGCGCCTTGACGCGGGGTTGAACAGCGTCAGTCATGGTTCATTCCTCTTCGGAGGGAGCAAATGCCCGGCGGCGCGGGCGGGCCAGCCATTGCAGGCCGAGCAGCAAGGGGGTGATCATCAGGAAGAACATCAAGGTGTAGGCACTGCCGATTTCCAGACGCAGCGAGGCGTAGGCGTCGGCCAGGCCGACCGGCAGCGTCTTGGTCAGCGGCGTATGCAGCAGCCAGGTCATGTTGAATTCGCCCATCGACAGCGTCACGACCATCAGCGAACCGGCCAGGATGCCGTTGCGGCAGTTGGGCAGGACGATGTCGAAAAAGCGCTGCCGGAATCCGGCGCCCAGCGAGGCGGCGCCCTCCTCCAGCGTTTTCAGGTCGATGACGCTGAGCACCGCCAGCACCGAGCGCACCATGAACGGCAGGGTGAACAGCACGTGCCCGACGAGGATGAACGCCGACGAGGTGCGGAAGCCGGACAGGCTGCCGTAGGTGACGATCAGCGCCAGCGCGGTGGCCAGCCCCGGCACGGCGACCGGCATGACCAGCAGTTCCTCGACGGCGCGGCTGAAGCGGTTGCGCGAGCGGGCCAGCAGGTAGGCGGTCGGCACGCCGAGCAGAAGCGTCCCGGCCAGGCAGGCCATCGACAGGCCGATGGACAGGAACAAGGTCTGGCGGTAGCCGTCCCACACCTCGCCGAGCCAGCGCAGGGTCAGGCCGCTGCCCAGGCCTACGAAGTAGTTGCTGGTCAGCCCGGCGAGGATCGACAGCCCGACCGGAACGACGAGAAAGGCGCAGACGACCCCGGTGAATCCGAGTTGCAGGGCGAAAAGAATTTTGTCGCGGTTCATGCTTCTTCCTAGCCGGCCGCCGCCACGCTCGATCCGGCCGCCGTGCGCGCCAGCGCGAGCGCCAGCCAGGTGACGGCGCCGAGGACGAAGCTCAGCGCCGCGGCCATGGCGATGTTGGCCGACAGGGTGAATTCGGTGTAGATGACCATCGGCAGCACGTCGATACGCGCGGCCAGGGTAAATGCCGTGCCGAAGGCGCCGACGGCGGTGGCGAAGCAGATCGCGCCAGCCGAGATGAACGCCGGCTTGAGTCCCGGCACGATGATGTCGCGGATCACCCGCCAGGGCGAAGCGCCGAGCGAACGCGCGGCTTCTTCCAGCTTCGGGTCGAGCTTTTCGGTGGCGGCCATCACGGTCAGGATGGTGCGCGGGACCGAAAAATAGACGTAGCCCATGAACAGGCCCAGCAGCGAATAGGCGAAGACGATGCGCGGGCCGCCGAGCAGTTGGGAAAGATCACCGATCAGCCCCTGGCGCCCGGCGAGCATGATCACCATGAAGCCGACGACGACGCCGGGAAAGGCCAGTGGCAAGGTCATCAGCGCAACCAGCACCGACTTTCCCGGGAATTGCCGGCGCTGCAGGAAGACCCCGCAGATGCCGCTGATCGCCAGCGTCGCCAGCGTTGTCGCCACGGATACGCCGAGCGTGGCGAACAGCGCGCCGCGATAGCCGGCATCGGTGAAGATGGCGAAATACGCTGCCCAGCCGTGCGTGCCCTGGCCGCCAATGACGAACAGCCGGACCATCGGCAAAAGGAAGAAGGCGATAAAGAACACCGCGGCCGGCAACAGCATCAGCAGCAGCCGGGCGTCATTATTTGTTGAGCGGGACATGTTCGTTTGTCAGGAATACCTAAAGACCAAGAAAATCCCGTCATTCCGGCGAAAGCCGGAATCCAGAGGCGCACCAATGGACTCCGGATCGCATCAGGAGCGACGGACTCTGCCCGGTGTTATTTCACTTCGTTCTTGAAGCGCTCGACGATCATGCTTTGCGCCGCGCCGAGCTTCTTCAGGTCGACCGGCTTGGCACGCGCATAATCCGCATCGGGCAGAAACTTGCGCTTGGCTTCGGCGGACATTTTCTCGGCGAACACCGGGCGCAGGAAGGCGTTGCCCCACATCGTCTGGCTCTCGTCGGAGAGCACGAAGTCGAGCACCTTCTTGCCGTTGTCGGCGTGCGGTCCGTTCTTCACCAACCCCATCACGTAGGGCTGCACGACGGTGCCTTCCTTCGGAATGACGAACACCACCGGCGCGCCATCCTTGTGCTGGCCGCGGTAGGCGTTGAAGTCGTAGTCGAAGAGGATCGGGATCTCGCCGGAAATCACCCGCGCGTAGGAGGTCTGCTTCGGCACGATCGGCTGGTTCTTCTGCAGTTCCTTGAAGAACTTGATCGCCGGATCGATGTTCTCGTAGCTGCCGCCGAGCGCCAGGTTGATCGCCATCACGCCGAGTTGCCCAACCGCCGCCGAGGTCGGGTCGAGGTAGCCGACCATCCCCTTGTATTCGGGTTTGAGCAGGTCCGCCCAGCTTTGCGGCACCGGCGCCTTGCCCAGCGCGGCCTTGTTGACGAACAGGCCGAGCGTCCCGGAGTGGATGGTGAACCACAGACCATCCGGGTCCTTCAGCTCGGCCGGAATCTTCTCCCAGCCCTTCGGCTTGTACGCAGTCAACACGCCAGCCGTCTTGGCGGTGTCCGCCGAAATGCCGCCGAGGTACGTCACGTCGGCTACCGGATTGGCCTTTTCGGCAATCAACGCGGCGATCGACTGGCCGGAGTTCTTGTTGTCCGGCGGCACGGTGAGGCCGATACGCGCCTGGATGGCCTTCAGCTGGCTGCCCCAGTCGGCCCACTCCGGCGGGCAGTTGTAGCAGATGGCGGTCTGGTCGGCCTGGGCCGCCGTGCCGATCAGGGCCGTGGCGGCGAACGCCACCGCCGTGAGGATTCGTTTCAACGGGCGCACTTGCATGAGATCACTCTCCTTGGTTGGGGATGGAACACGGAAAACCCGGGCTGGCGGACTGGCCCTCCCGGCAAACGATCAGACGGGTACCGGCCTCGGCGAGCATTTCGGCGACGCCATCGGGCACCGGCCGGTCGGTATAGATAGCCGTCGCGTCGCGGAGGTGACCGCCGCGTACGGTGGCCTCGCGCCCGAACTTGCTGTGATCGAGCACGAGATAGCGCTGACGGCAATGGCGCATCAGCGCGCGGCGCATCGTCACTTCGTCCGGGGAAAAATCAAGCAGCGTGCCGTCCTCCGCCACCCCGCCGACGCCGAAAACCCCGGTGTCGACGGAATAGCGCTCGAAGAACGCGTGCGCCTCGGCTGCAACCACGTCGCGATCCGCGTTGCGGATGCGCCCGCCGGCGACGGTGAGGTCGAAGGTCGGATTGCCACAGAGAACCAGCGCCACCGACAGGTTGTGGGTCATCACCCGCAGCTGGCTGTGCCCGAGCAGCGCCTGGGCGCATATTTCCGGCGTGGTGCCGATACCGAAAAACAGCGACGCCCGGTCCGGCACGTCGAGCGCCAGCCGTCGCGCGATGCAGCGCTTGGCGTCGAGGTTCAGCACCCGCCGCGCCAGATAGGCGAGGTTCTCGCCCGAAACCGGCAGTTCCACGCCACCATGGCGGCGCCGCAGCAAGCCGCGGTCACAAAGCTGATTGACGTCGCGACGGATCGTCTGCGGCGTGACCCCGAAGTGCTCCGCCAGCGAATCGATGGCCAGAAAACCAGCGGCCCCGACCAGTTCGATGATGCGACTGGTTCGTCGCCCGTGCTCCGTCGCCGTGAAATGAGCCTCCGGCGAGGCCGGAAGTGTTGCTGTAATTTGCCCGTGCGTTTTCATACGAAAACGATAACGGCCATAAATTACAGAGAAGTTACGTTCAGATGAACATTCCCGCCCCGTCCGGAACGGGTTGATCGGCATAGGGGGCAGCCCTTATAGGCTGCGCCCCTGCCACACCACCCGGCATGCGGGTCCGCACCGGGCGGTTCGAGAAGTTGAGGTCATGAGAGACGAGGAACTCCGAGTCGATCAAAGTAGGCAATGGTCAGTACCGTTTTCAGTAGCCGATCGGCATTTCGCCAGTAGCTACGTGCATTTCCAGCCACCCTGCACGCCACAACTTCCGGCGCACCGAGGGCTTTTAATTCCCGATACATTGTCGTGCCGCGCTTCCAGTGCTTGAGTTGTATTGCCCGCAACCGATG
>NZ_JCANUT010000083.1:0-9983 GCF_059569095.1 Propionivibrio pelophilus DSM 12018
CGCCGGCAAGAAGAAGGTCTTCCTGATCCTCGACAACTTGCGTGTCCATCACAGCAAGCCGGTGAAAAAATGGGTGACCGAACACGCCGAGCAGATCGAACTGTTTTACCTGCCGAGCTACAGCCCGGAATTAAACCCCGAGGAACGATTGAATGCCGATCTCAAACAGGCGATGGGGTCAAAAGTCCCAGCCCGTACCAAAGCCAAACTCCGCTCCGCCGCGACCCAGCACATGACCGAACTTGAGCGTTCGCCTGAACGCATCAAGGCCTTCTTTCAGGACAAACAGGTTCGCTATGCCGCGTAAAAACTTATTCGGGCCTGATCAATAACCAATCATTGGGAGGCATCACGATGGAATTCCGTTTCACCACGCTCGTCACGATCCTGGCCGCAACGGCCGCCACCATGCAAGCACCGTCCGTGCTGGCGCAAGGAACACAAGAACGCAACCTGCGGCTCGGCATCTGCATCTCCGAAGACCATCCGCTGGGCCAAGGCTCCAACAAGTTTTCGCAGATCATGGACAAGCTGAGCGGCGGCAAGACCAAGGTCAAGCTCTTCCCGGCCTGCCAGCTTGGCTCGGAGACGCAGCAGATCGCCGCGGTGCGCGGCAACGTGCAGGACATGACGATCGTCTCGTCGGCACCGCTGGCCACGATCATCAAGGAGTTTCTGCTGTTCGACCTGCCCTTCCTGTTCCAGAACGAGAAGGAAACCGACGCGGTTCTCGACGGCAAGCTCGGCCAGCACATGCTCGATCTGGCCAAGTCGAAGAACATGATCGGCCTGTGCTACTGGGAAAACGGCTTCCGCCAGCTGACCAACAGCCGCCGCCCGGTCGCCAAGATGGAGGACATGGCCGGCCTGAAGCTGCGCGTGATGCAGAACCCGGTCTACATCGAATCGTTCAAGGCCATGGGCGCCAACGTCACGCCGATGCCGATGCCGGAGCTTTACTCGGCGCTGGAAACGAAGGCGATGGACGCGCAGGAAAACCCGATCCCCAACATCCACGCCAACAAGATGAACGAGGTGCAGAAGTACCTCAGCCTGACCGCCCACGCCTACGCCCCGTACGTCGTCCTGGTCAGCAAGACGCTTTGGGACAAGTTGGACAGCAAGGAGCAGGCAAACATGCGTTCGGCGTGCAACGAGGCCCGTGACTACCAGCGCGGCCTGATCCGTACGCAGAATGTAACGCTGCTTGAAGACCTCAAGGCCAAGGGCATGACCGTGACGCCGATCTCCGACGGCGAAATGGCCCGGATGCGCGACGCGACCAAGCCGGTCACCGAGAAGTTCACCAAGGAAATCGGGCCGGAAATCGTCGCCCAGGCGCAACAGGAAATCAACGCCATTCGCAAGAACGGCAAGTAAGCGCGGAGCCCGGGCGGTTCGTCCCCGGCGCGCCGCCCGTTCTCTGCAAGGCAGGTTTCATAGATCAAGGAGAAACAAGTGAAAGCGTTGTACTACGTCGGCGAAAAGAGCATGGAACTGCGCGAGATCCCTATGCCGCAGACCGAACCCGGCAAGTATCGGGTCAAGGTGCGTTCGAACGGCATCTGCGGTTCCGATTTCGAGGGCTACATGGGCAAGACCGGGCGCCGGCTGCCGCCGATGATCATGGGCCATGAAGTCGCCGGCGTGGTCGACACAGCACCGGCTGGCGGAAAGTTCCGCCCGGGCGACCGCGTGGTGATTTTCCCGAAACCGTTCTGCGGCGAATGCGAGTTCTGCAAGAAGGGCATGGTCAACGTCTGCCCGGCCGGCATCTGCATGGGCGTCATGGACCACGACGGCAGCATGGCCGAGTACGTCACGATCGAGGAGAAGTACCTGATCCCCTTCGGTCCGACGCTGTCCTTCAACGAAGCGGCGATGACCGAGCCGCTGGCCGTGGCCTACCGTTCCGTGCAGAAGATCTCCGATCGGGAAATCGCCGAATCGGCGTACTGCATGGTCATCGGCGCCGGCACCATCGGCCTGCTCGTCGTCGCCCTGCTCAAGCTCCGCGGTGCAAAGAACATCATCGTCTCGGACGCCACCGACTTCCGCCTCGGCGTTGCCCGGCAGATGGGCGCCGAGCACACGATCAACTCGCGCAACGTCGACTTCCTTGAAGCAGTGAAATCGATCACCGGCGGCAAGATGTGCGACTTCGCCATCGAGGCCGTGGGCATTGCCCCGACCGCCAGCAACTCGCTCGACTGCCTGCGCATCGGCGGCACCGTCGTCTGGATCGGCAACGCGCAGAAGATGGTCGAGGTGAACATGCAGAAGATCGTCACCACCGAACTGACGATCAAGGGCAACTACGTCTATGACTTCCAGGGATTCGTCGACAGCCTGAAGCTTCTGGAAGAGAAAAAGATCGACATCGCGCCGCTGATGACCAACGTCTATCCGCTCAGCGACGGCGTACGCGCCTTCAAGGATCAGGAAAACAACAAGGACGGGAAGATGCTCAAGGTCTTCCTCGAAAGCTGAACCGGAGATAAACACCATGAAAAAGATCGTCATCCTGCAGACCAGCATGGTCTCGTTCGACACCTTCAATCCGCTCTTCCGCGAAATCATCCCCGAGGCGCAGATTTCCAACCTCGTAGACGAGGACCTGCTCGACACCCTCAACCGCAACCGCGGCATCACCCCGTCGATCATCAAGCGCCTTTCCGAGTACTGCGTCGCCGCCGAAGCGGCGGGGGCCGACCTGATTTTCAGCCAGTGCTCATCGACCCGCGACGGGATCGAGTGCGCACGGAAGATGACCAAGATCCCGATCGTCATGGTCGACGACGGGATGACCGAGAAGGCCGTCGAGATGGGTACCCGCATCGGCGTCGCCGCCACCGCCGCCGCCACGCTCAAGCCGACCGCCGCCGCCCTCGCGCAGGTCGCGCAGCGCATGGGCAAGCCCATCGAAATCAAGACCTACCTCGCCGACGGCGCGCTCGACGTACTGATGAAGGAAAAGAACCGCGAGAAGCACGACCGGCTGGTGCTCGACCTGCTCAAGCAGGCGGAGAAGGAGAACGACGTCATCGTGCTGGCCCAGGGCAGCATGGTCACCCTGGAACCCTACCTCTCCGAGATCGCCATCCCCGTACTGACCAGCCCGCGCATCGGCGTCGAGAAGGCCCGCCGCGTGCTGTTCGACAAGCTGGCGGCCTGACGATTTCAAACCAAGGAGATTCACCCCATGAACGAAGGACAAGCCAGGGAGCTGCGGGCCATTGCGCACAAGCTCCGCTGCAACGTGCTGGAGATGATCGGTGTCGGCAAGGCCGGCCACTGGGGCGGCTCGGTTTCACTCGCTGAAACCCTGGCCGTGCTCTATTTCCACAGCATGCGCGTCGACCGCGCCAACCCGAAGAACCCGGAGCGCGACCGGCTGCTGCTCTCCAAGGGCCACGCCGCGCTGATCCAGTACGCCGCACTGTGCGAGCTGGGCTACTTCCCGCGCGAGGAGTTGAAGAAGGTCAAAAGCCTGAACGGCATGCTGCAAGGCCACCCGGACCTCACCGTCCCCGGCATCGAGGCCGTCACCGGCTCGCTCGGCCAGGGGCTGTCGCTCGGCGTCGGCATGTCGCTGGCACTGCGCCTCGACAAGAGCCCGTCGCACGTCTTCGTGATCATGGGCGACGGCGAGCAGTCGGAAGGCCAGCTCTGGGAAGCCGCGATGGCCGCCAGCAACTTCAAGCTCGACAACCTCACGGCGTTCATCGACTGGAACAAGATCCAGGCCACCGGCCGCACCGACGAGATCTTCAGCATCCCCGACCTCGACAAGAAATGGCGCGCCTTCGGCTGGGAAGTGCTGACCGTCGACGGCCACGACGTCGCCGCGATCGCCGCGGGCATCGAGCAGGCGAACACGGTCAAGGGCAAGCCGGCGCTGGTCATCCTCGACACCATCAAGGGCAAGGGCGTGTCGTTCGCGGAAAACGTCGCCACCTACCACAACGGCATGTTCGATGAAGCGAAGTTCACCCAGGCCGTCCAGGAACTGGCCGCGCAACAGGAGACCGTCTGATCATGGAAAAGAAGAGTTTGCGCATGGCCTACGGCGAAGCGCTCGTCGAATTCGGCAAGACCCACCCGGACGTCGTCGTGCTGGAAGCGGACCTCGGCAAATCGACGATGTCCTGCCTGTTCAAGGAGGCCTACCCCGAGCGCTATTTCGAGATGGGCATCGCCGAGCAGAACATGGCCACCACCGCCGCCGGCCTCGCGCTCGCCGGCAAGATCCCGTTCTACAGCACCTTCGCGGTGTTCGCCGTCGGCCGCGCCTATGACCAGATCCGCTGCGGCATCGCCATTCCGGAAGCCAACGTGCGCATCTGCGGATCGAGCTGCGGCCTTTCGGACTTCGGCGACGGCAAGACGCACCAGTCGATCGAAGACGCCAACATCATGTGCACAATCCCCAACATGACCGTGCTCAACCCGGTCGATGCGGTGGAAACGCGCAAGATGGTCAAGGCCATGCTCACGCACCGGGGGCCGGTCTATATCCGCATCAACCGCAACGACCTGCCGGTCTATACCCCGGTCGATACGGACTACGAGATCGGCAAGATGTATCGCCTCCGCGAAGGCCGCGACGTGGTGATCTTCGCCACCGGCGCGATGGTCTGGAAGTCGATGCTCGCCGCCGACCTCCTGCAGGCGGCCGGCATCTCGGCCGAAGTCATCAACGTCAGTTCCTTGAAGCCGCTGAAGAAGGAAGAAATCCTCAAATACGTCACCGGCAAGAAGGCCATCGTCACCGCCGACGAGGCCACGCGCATCGGCGGACTCGGCAGTGCCATCGCCTCGCTGATCATCGGCGAAGTGAACCTGCCGTTCGCGCAGATCGCCATCGACGACCAGTTCGGCACCTCGGCCTACACCTACGAGGAGTTGCTTGAGCGCTACGGACTGACCGAAAACCACATCGCCGCGGCCGCCCGCAAGGCGCTTGGCAAATAGTGCTTCGGCACGATGAAGAACAAGGACTTCGTCATACCGGCGTAGGCCGGTATCCAGTACCGAAGCGCAAGCGCTGACTGGACCCCGGCCTTCGCCGGGGTGACGAATTCAGACCGAATTCAGACATTACCTCGCCGAATCAACAGGAAGGAAACAGCAATGAAAATTGGATTCATCGGCCTCGGCATCATGGGTCGCCCGATGGCGAAGAACCTGCTCAAGGCCGGCTACTCGCTCGTCGTCTATGACAAGTTCGCCCCGAGCGGCGACCTGGCGGCGCTCGGCGCCGTCGCCGCCGCCTCGAACAAGGACGTCGCCGCGCAGAGCGACGTGATCATCACCATGCTGCCGAACTCGCCGCACGTGCGCGAGGCGGTGCTCGGGAAAAATGGCGTGCTCGAGGGTGCCAGGCCCGGGACGATCCTGGTGGACATGAGCTCGATCGCCCCGGCGGCCTCGCAGGAAATCTGCGCGGCGGCGCAGGCGAAAGGCGTGGTCATGCTCGACGCGCCGGTCTCCGGCGGCGAGCCGAAGGCCATCGACGGCACGCTGGCGATCATGGTCGGCGGCGACGAGGCAGCATTTTCCACGGTCAAGCCGATCCTCGAGAAGATGGGCTCGTCGGTCGTCCGCGTCGGCGACATCGGCGCCGGCAACGTCACCAAGCTGGCCAACCAGATCGTCGTCGCGCTGAACATTGCCGCCGTCTCCGAAGCCTTCGTCCTGGCCACCAAGGCCGGCGTCAATCCGCAGGCCGTGTTCGACGCGATCAAGGGTGGCCTCGCCGGTTCGACGGTGATGAACGCCAAGGTGCCGATGATCCTCGACGGCAACTTCAAGCCCGGTTTCCGCATCGAGCTGCACATCAAGGACCTGCAGAACGCCCTCGACACCGCACACGACCTGCACGTCCCGGTACCGCTGACGGCGGGCATCATGGAGATCATGCAGGCGCTGAAGATCGACGAGATGGGCGCCTGCGACCACAGCGCCGTCGTCCGCCATTACGAAAAGCTGGCCAAGGTCGAGGTGCGCAAGTAGCGATTCCAAACCCCGTTTGAAGCCCTGCTCCGCTCGGTCGGGGCTTCCCTTTTTTCAAACAGACCAACAACAAGATCATTTCTGGGGAGCAATTCATGAAAGTCTTCAACACGCTGGTCCGCGGCGTCGAATGGATGCTGGTGGCCATGCTGGCGATGATGGCCATCCTGGTCTTCGGCAACGTCGTCCTGCGCTACGTCTTCAATTCCGGCATCGTCTTTTCCGAGGAGGTCTCGCGCTTCCTGTTCATGTGGATCAACCTGATCGGCGCCCTGGTCGTGCTCAAGGACCACGGCCACCTCGGCGTTACCAGCCTGGTCGAGAAATTCGGCGAGCGCGGCCAGCGCGTCTGCCGCTTCATCGCCGATTTGCTGACCTGCGTCTGTTGCCTGCTGCTGATCCACGGCACCTGGAAGCAGGTGATCATCGGCATGGACGACAACGCGCCGGTCACCGGCATCCCGATGGGCTACGTGCAGCTGTCGCTGCTGTTCGCCGGGATCGGCATGGCCGGCGTGCTGGGCTACTCCCTGTGGCGCCAGGTCACCGGCCGCATGCCGCGCGAGGAATTGATCCCGCACAGCAACACCACGGGCGACTGAAGCGACTGAACGGACAGGAGACACAACAATGACCATCGCAACCTTTCTCGCCGTCCTGCTCGGCGTCATGGCGCTCGGCACACCCATCGCGTTCACCCTGCTGATCTGCAGCGTGGCGCTGATGATCCAGATGAACAACTTCGAGACGCAGATCATCGCGCAGAACCTGATGGAAGGCGCCAACAGCTACCCGCTGATGGCCGTTCCCTTCTTCATGCTCGCGGGCGAACTGATGAACGCCGGCGGCATGTCCAGGCGCATCGTCGAGGTGGCGCAATCGATCGCCGGACACGTGCGCGGCGGCCTCGGCTACGTGGCCATCATCGCCGCGACGATCGTCGCCAGCATTTCCGGCTCGGCGGTCGCCGACTCCGCGGCCGTCGCCGCGCTGCTGATCCCGATGATGCGCTCGGCCGGCTACAACGTGCCACGTTCGGCCGGCTTGATCGCCTCGGCGGGCATCATCGCGCCGATCATCCCGCCGTCGATCGCCTTCGTCGTCTTCGGCGTCACCACCCAGCTGTCGATCACCAAGCTGTTCATGGCCGGCATCGTTCCGGGCCTGCTCTGGGCGTCGTCGCTGACCTTCACCTGGTGGCTGGTCGCCCGCAAGGAAGCGCCGACCGACGTGCTCAAATTCGACGCGGCCCGCCTCGGCCGCGCCCTGCGCGACGGCGTCTGGGCGCTCGTTCTGCCGGTGGTGATCATCGGCGGCATGAAGTTCGGCGTGTTCACCCCGACCGAGGCGGCGGTCGTCGCAGTCTTCTACGCCCTCGCGGTCAGCCTGTTCGTTTACCGCTCGCTGTCGCTGAGTGACTTGCCGAAACTGCTGCTCAGCTCGCTGAAGACGTCAAGCACGATCATGTTCCTCGTGGCCTGCGCGATGGTCTCGGCCTGGCTGATCACCGTCGCCGACATCCCGGCGCAGATGATCACCTTGCTGCGCCCGTTCATGGACAGCCCGACGCTGCTGATGTTCATCATCATGATCCTGGTGCTGCTGATCGGCACCTCGCTCGACCTGATCCCGACCGTGCTCATCCTCGGCCCGATCCTGGTGCCGGTGGTCAAGCAGGCGGGGATCGACCCGATCTACTTCGGCGTGCTGTTCATCATGAACGTCTCGGTCGGCATGCTGACACCCCCGGTGGGCACGGTACTCAACGTGGTCGCCGGCGTTTCGAAGGCCGGGCTGGGCAACGTGATCAAGGGCGTGTGGCCCTTCCTGATCGCCGAGACGGTGATGCTGTTCCTGCTGGTGCTCTTCCCGTCGCTGGTCACCGTGCCGATGCGCTGGCTGAGCTGACCGGAACACCCAGGCTGCGGGCGCGCAACTGCCCGCAGCCGCCATCGATGTCTTGCCCCGCCGAGTCGCGCAGACAGGCGATGATGCCGTGCTGCCTCAGCCGCTGCGTCAGGCTCACGGCCTTCTCCCAGGATGGGCGTTTGAAGTCCGCACCCTCGACGGCGTTGAACGGGATGAAATTCATCATTGCGTACTTGCCGGCCAGCAACTCGATCAGGCGGTCGATCTCCGCATCGGAATCATTGACGCCGTCGAGCAGCGTCCATTGGTACTGGATCGGATAGCCCGTCGCCCGGGCATAACGTTCGCCTTCTTCGACCAGCATTTCCGGCGCGATGCGCGGCGCCTTCGGCAGCAGCTGCACGCGCAGCGCCGGGTCGGTGGTGTGCAGTGACAGCGCCAGCGCCGGCTTCACCCGTCCCTGAGGCAAACGCTCGAATACGCGCGGATCGCCGACCGTGGAGAACACCAGATTCTTGTGCCCGATGCCGCCTTCCTGCCCGAGCAGATCGATGGCGTCGAGCACGTTGTCGAGGTTGTGCGCCGGCTCGCCCATGCCCATGAACACGACCTTCTTTACCGGCCGCGAGCGCCGGGCCAGCACCACCTGGGCGATGATCTCGGCACCGCCCAACTGGCGTAGCAGACCGCCCTGCCCGGTCATACAGAACTGGCAGCCGACTGCACAGCCGACCTGCGTAGACACGCAAACGCCGTCGCGCGGCAACAGCACGCTCTCCACGGTCTGCCCATCGGCCAACTCGACGAGCAGGCGCGCCGAACCATCCCGGCCTGGGTGCTCGGAGCGCACACGGGCAAGGCCGCCAAGTTCATCGGAAATCTGCGACAGCGCCTCGCGCAAGGCCAGCGGCAGAAAATCGGCCGACTGCTGGCGTCGTGCGCCGGCATCGAGCGACTGCGCCTGCAGCCAGGCGCGCAACACCCGCTGTTCATGACAGGGTTTGGCGCCGAGTTCGCGCAGTCGTTGACGCAATTGATCGATTCGCATGGGAGGCGAATCCTACTCGAAACAGGCGGGAGGTAAAATGGCTGCCGTTTTTCCGCAACGTTATCAGAAGGAACCCCCATGAGAATCCTCCACACCATGATCCGCGTCGGCAACCTCGACCGCTCCATTGCCTTTTATACCGAAGTGCTCGGCATGCGCCTGCTGCGCAGGCAGGACTACCCGGACGGCCGCTTCACCCTGGCCTTCGTCGGCTACAACGAGGAAAGCGAAGGCGCCGTGCTCGAACTCACGCATAACTGGGACACAACGTCGTACGAACTGGGCAACGGCTTCGGCCACGTAGCCCTGGCTGTCGACGACGCCTACGCCGCCTGCGCCGAGATCAAGGCCCGCGGCGGCAAGGTCTCCCGCGAAGCCGGCCCGATGAAGCACGGCACGACGGTCATCGCCTTCGTCGAGGATCCGGACGGCTACAAGATCGAACTGATCCAGCGGCCGTAAGGGGGCGTCGAAAACAATCAGGAAGAAGGTATTGCCGAATCGATTTTCACCAAAGCTGCCGCAGTAGTAGCGCCAGACACGCGGCATCTGCTCAACTCCATTGGGCGGATGCCTCCTCGGCGAGAACGGACTCAACGGCACTGTCGAGCAAGGCGGCGCCCTCTTCCAAGATGGCCAGAACCGCATCTCTCGCCGGACCAGCCCGAGATCGCGGCGACCGATAGACTAATCGCAGTCGTGTTTATGCTTTATTATTAACCCGGCCCTTAAATAGCTTTGCTAAGCCGCGTATGCGGCATGAGGATGCTGGAAATAGGAACGGATGCGTTCGGGCCATTGTGCGATGCGATTCATGATGCGCATGGCTTTTTGCAGAAGATCCTTTTCAGAGCGGGTGGCCGGTTCGAGACGCAGGGACGTTTTGAAATCGTGATTCAGATATTCGTCGGGATTGGATTCCGGGGCGTAGGGCGGCAAGTAGAAGAGTTCGATCTTGTCCCGGCGAGGCTCGATCCATTGCTGGACGAGCTTGGCATGATGCACACGCAGGTTATCGACGATCAGGAAGATCTTGGCCGGCGCCTCTTGG
>NZ_JCANUT010000084.1:0-9738 GCF_059569095.1 Propionivibrio pelophilus DSM 12018
GCGACGAACCGGCGCAAGTCCAGTGTGCGCGCCAAGGTCGAACATCCGTTCCTCGTGCTCAAGCGTCTCTGGGGCTTTGCCAAAGTGCGCTATCGCGGCCTCGCCAAGAATGCCAACCGGGCCTTTGCCTTGCTGGCCATGCTCAACATTCTCAAATGGGGACGACCGCTCACGGGAACCGTGCGTCCAATGTAGTCCGAAAGCGGAGAGATTCTCCGCTTTCGGGCACCAAAACCACCGTTTATCCAATGAGAAACGCTTTGCGATCACAATTTCGTCTCAGTTTGCTTTCAACTCTTCGCCCAAACGTGACTTGTTCGGTGTTTCCTTAGCCCTTTGCTTGGGATGAAACGTTATCGGTAGAAAGGGAAGCCTCGGTCGGTGATTCGATCTTTGCCAACAAGTCGAGAATATCGACACCAATCGCTCTGGCAAGCTTTTCTAGGCCACCTACAGAGATATTGGTAACACAACGCTCCAGTTGTGAAACATAGGTGCGATGGAAGTCCGCCAGTTCGGCTAGCTCCTCCTGACTCAATCCCTTTGCTTTTCGGAATCGTCGTACATTCTCAGCGACTCGGTGCTGAGCATCGCTGATGTTTTTTGTTTCTCGACCCATAGTAGGTGAGAGAGTGCAGCGACACGGCTTTTACATCTACAGACTATCCCTCTACTGCTTATAACTCTCTTTGCCTGTCTGGGTGTCCTGTGGCGGAAAGAGACAGGGGCGTCTGCCAGAGCCACTAAAGGCATCCCTCCGGAATTCCGGTCACATTATGCATCAGACGACATCCTTTGCATGCCGTAGAATAACTGACGGGTTAAGTGACTAATTTTGACACCCTGATCTTTCTGGCGCACACTGTCACATAATCGAACGTATATGTGACATACAACCATGCTCATTGGCTACATGAGGGTATCGAAGGCAGACGGCTCCCAGGCTACCGACTTGCAGCGCGACGCGCTGATCGCTGCCGGTGTCGATCCGGCGCATCTCTACGAGGATCAGGCGTCCGGAAAGCGCGAGGATCGCCCCGGCTTGGCGAGCTGCCTGAAGGCATTGCGTCCGGGCGACACGCTAGCGGTGTGGAAACTGGACCGGCTCGGGCGCGACCTGCGTCACCTGATCAATAGCGTGCACGACCTGACCGGGCGAGGCATCGGCTTGAAGGTGCTGACCGGCCACGGCGCCGCCATCGACACCACGACCGCCGCCGGCAAGCTCGTCTTTGGCATCTTTGCCGCGCTGGCCGAGTTCGAGCGCGAACTGATAGCCGAGCGTACCTTGGCGGGTCTGGCCTCGGCGCGGGCACGGGGCCGTAAAGGCGGACGCCCTTTCAAGATGACGGCGGCCAAGTTGCGGCTTGCAATGGCTGCGATGGGGCAGCCTGAAACGAAGGTCGGTGATCTATGCCAGGAGCTCGGCATTACGCGGCAGACCCTGTATCGGCACATTTCACCCAAGGGGGAATTGCGCCAGGATGGGGCAAAGTTGTTGTCGCGGACATAATCTTGGCCGAAGAACGAATGGCTTAAAACGGCCTATTCTGTTGAGAAACTCTGTTTTTGTCACGGAAGACGGAGGCGGAGTGATTTGTTATCGGACTGCTTGCTGAATTTTGGGTTCAGATCGATGTTTGTCTTCGCCTGCTTCACCCTTAGGCAGGCATTCCGCAGGTTTTCTCTGCTCTTGGCATCAACCATTTCGCCATTTGCCGCAAATTCTGTGCGGTTGCCGCCAATAGGAATTCATCCTGGGCACCACTGAAGCCCCTCAATCGTAGCTTGTCCAGTTTCAGGATTCGCTTGAGATGGGCACATATGTGTTTCGCGACAGGGCCAGCGACTTCGTATAGCGCACGAGGCCGGTGCCCTTAGGGGCGTTGCCCTTCACTTCTATCTGAACACCGCTCACGCTGATCGGTTGTCCTTGCTGGTCTGAGCGCGGTCATTTCCTCGCCGGTGCAGTGGAAACTTGCCTCACTGCCCCGCGCCCTCAAGCCGGACGAAGTTCAACGGCTTCTCGCCGTACTCCCTTACGGACGCATGCCCCGGCGAGGTTACGCCATCGTCCGCTGCGCACTGGACATGGGACTGCGCGCCGGCGAGATCGCGAACCTGTCGATCGACGACGTCGACTGGCGCAAAGGCACGGTCACGCTGAAGGGCGCAAAATCGCGACGGCAGGACATCCTGCCGCTGCCGCTGACCACCGGACAAGCATTGGCGGACTACCTGCAGCATGAGCGCCCGGCAACCACAAGCCGGGCACTCTTCCTTTGTCGCCGCGAATCGCATGACGTCCAGGTCACGCCCCTCCTGATGTTGAAAAAGCTCTTACTTGGTGAACCACCCGACCGGCACAAGAGTGATCGCCGGGAAAACGACAAGCAGCAACAGTACAGCCAACTCCACGAGAAGGAGCGGCCACAGTTTCTTGACGAGTTCGCCCAGCTTGATGTTGGCCACGCCGCAGCCGACGTAAAGCACAGTACCGACCGGCGGAGTGATCAGGCCGATCACCAGGTTCAGCGTCATGATCACGCCGAAATAGACCGGGTCGATCCCGATGCTCTTGACCAGCGGGACGAAGATCGGCGTAAAGATCAGCATGGCCGGCACCAAGTCCATGACCATACCGAGGAAAACCAGGAACACGTTGATGACCAGCATCAGCGCCAGCGGCGAACTGGCAAAACCGGACAAGGCGTCGGCAATGGCCTGTGGCACGCCGGCAGTAGTAACTACCCAGGCGGCGCTCGTAGCCGTCGCGGCCACCAGCAACACCATTCCAGTTGTCTTGGCGGTAGCCACCAAGACATGGGCAATATCCTTGAAACTCAGCTCTTTATAGATAACCACGGAAATGAACAGGGCATACATGACGGCCACACAACCGGCCTCGGTCGGTGTAAAGATGCCGAACCGGATCCCTCCGACGATGATGACCGGCATGAACAGGGCAAAGATGGCGTTCTTCAGTGCTAGCCACAACTCGGGGCGGGTCGCCTTCTTGCCGATCGGGAAGTTGTATCTCCTGGACATGAAGTACCACATAAACATCAGTGCAGAGGCCAGGATCAGGCCCGGAACGATGCCCGCCATGAACAACCGGCCGATCGAAACCTGACCTGCAACTCCATAGAGAATGAAAGGAATGCTCGGCGGGATGATCGGAGCAATCATGGCCGAAGCGCAAATAAGAGCCGTCGACAACGCCCGGTCGTAACCCATCTGCACCATCATCGGGATGAGGATGGCGCCCAGCGCCGCGGCGTCAGCCACCGCAGAACCGGAGAGGCCAGCGAAGATGGTGCTGGCGATGATGACGACGTATCCCAGACCACCCTGCACATGACCGACGAGCGTGGCCACGAAATGCACAATGCGTTTCGAGATACCGCCATAACTCATGATCTCGCCGGCCAGGATGAAGAACGGGATGGCCAGCAAGGTAAAGCTGTTGGCGCCAAAAACGACCGATTGGGCTATGAACTGTGGCTCAAAACTATCGATGGCTACGAGTAACGCGACCGCAACCAGTACAAGGGTGTGCGCGATAGGCACGCCAATGGCCAGAAAGCCAAACAAGGCAGCCAGAAACAAAAAAATGAGGGAAAGACCTTCCATCGTGTATTACCCCTTCCTGATGGGCATGAAGTTATTGCAGCAAGTCGCGCGCAACGAGGCGCCAATAGTCGGAAACGTTGTCGCCGGACGAATTCGTTTTTGTTTTCAGTCGGCGCGCAATTCCTTGACAGTCTGATACACCGTAATCAGTGCCAGGCAGACGGCACAAACAACCACCGAGACCGCTATGTAGGAAAAGGGCAACTCGGTAGCCGAACTGATGTTCTGGTGCGAAACCTTGACCACGTCGATTCCGCCCACGGTGAGGACACCCATGGCAAACAGGACGCAAAGACTGGAAATAACCAGAAAGACTTTTTGCATCTTTTTCGAAAGCTTACTGGTCAACATATCGACCTTGATGTGCAGTCCTTCGAGGCCCGCGAGAATGGCGCCGAGAAAAATAACCCAGACGAACAGGTTGACGGCCACTTCCTCGCTCCAGGTCAACCCGGTATTGAGGATGTAGCGCATGGCTACGTTGACGAAGACCACGAGAACGATGGCAGCCATCGCCGAGGCAGTGATGAACGCCAACAATTTGTCGAATATGCGCAGCATGTAAAGACTCCCTATACAACAATCCAATCCGGCAATCGGACGCTGGATACGCCACCGTTACCGGCAGCAGTACCCAGCCTTCGTGGCGCAACGCCGCCTTACTTCACTTTGGCGACTTCAGCCAGCACCTTGTCTAGACGCTCCTTGCCGATGTCGTTGGCAAACTTGGCGTAGATGTCTTTGGCCGAGGCCTTGAACTTCTCGAGATCCTGCGGCGAAACCTCGTTGATCGCGATGCCCTTCTTCTTCATCAGATCGAGATACTTGGCATTGTTCTCGCGGTTAACCTTTCGCTCGTAGTCGCGGGTTTCGAGAGCGATCTTCTGGACCAGCTTCTGGTCGTTGGCGCTCAGCTTGTCCCAGGTCTTCTGGCCGATCAGCACCAAGAACGGGGCATAGAAGTGCTTGGTGATGGTCAGGTACTTCTGTGCTTCGTAGAAGCCGGCGTCGTAGATCAGGGTGTTCGGGTTTTCCTGTCCGTCGATGACTTTCTGCTCGAGCGCAGTGAAAACCTCGTTGAACGGCAGCGGGACCGGATTCGCGCCCCAAGCCTTGAACGAATCAAGGTGGATCGGGTTCTGCATCGTGCGGATCTTCAGGCCTTTGAGGTCATCCGGGGTGTTGATCGGCTTCTTGCTGTTGGTGATATTGCGGAAGCCGTTTTCCCAATAGACCAGACCGATCAGGCCCGTGCCCTTGAGCGTATCGAGGATTTCCTGGCCGGCCGGACCGTCGAGCACCGCGTCGGCGACTTTCTCGCTGGTGAACAGGAACGGCAGGTCGAACACCAGGAAGGTCTTGGTCGTGTTGGCGATCGGTGCGGACGAGGTCACCATCATGTCCAAGGTGCCCATCTTCAACGAATCCATCATCGACTGGTCGTTGCCCATCTGACCGTCCGGGAAGATCTGCAACTTGATGCGGCCGCCCGATTCCTTCTCGATCAGTTCCTTGAACTTGGCCATACCCTGGCCGTGCGAGCTGGCCGTCAGGCTGGAACCGATACCGACCTTCATCTTGACTTCCTTCTCCTGCGCCTGTGCGCTAATCCCGAAACCTGCCAGCGTGAATGTCGCGCCGACCATCAGCGAAGCGACCGACAATGAAAATTTCTTCATGGTTGTTTCCTCCTCAATCCGCGTTAATGATGTTTGTACCCTTGATCCGTTACTGCATGACCGTAATTGGCCATCGATTCGACTCCAATACCTCCACTTCTGCACACTTCTTTGCTGCCGATTCACCCTCCCCAAAACGAGTACATCTCCAATCCCTGTTTTCGATCGATCTAGTTCGCGCGAGCCACCTTGTCCAGACTCGATCGTCAACAAGAAATCTCATTTCACCGCCCCATCCATCCCCCATTGACGGTGAGGGTGGTGCCATTGACGTAGTCGGAGGCGCTGGAGCCGAGATACCGCCCCCACCATCCCATGCCGCTTCCAGCGCGATGTGTTACTTGGCGGTGTCAAAGTCGGGCATAGCAAGCGACGCATTAGGAACACCTACTACCATCCGTTAACGAATCGCTTTGCCGTTGCCGTGACCTCGCATGACGTCATCCCAGGCTTGTAGAGTGCCGTGCCGAGCCCAAAACCGGCAGCGCCGGCATCGATGTAGGGTTTCATGTTATCCGGCATGATGCCGCCTACCGGCAGCAGCAACGTTCCCTTGGGCAGGACGACGCGAATCGCTTTGAGGACCGGTGGCGTGACCAGTTCCGCCGGAAAGATTTTGAGTGCATCAGCCCCGGCGGCTAAGGCGGCAAAGGCTTCCGTCGGCGTCGCCACGCCCGGCATACAGATCAGCCCGGCTTCCTTGGCAGCCCGGATGATGGCAACGTCGGAATGCGGCATTACCACCAGTTCGCCACCGCTCGCCTTGAGCGGACGAACCTGTTCGACACGCAATACCGTCCCTGCACCGACGAGCGCATCGTCGGGCAGAACACGCCGCATGATCGCAATGCTGTCGAACGGATTCGGCGAATTCAACGGTACTTCGATGAGTCGAAAGCCGGCCTCATAGAGGGTCAGCACAATGGACTCGGCCTCCGGCGGCGTAATGCCGCGCAGGATCGCGACGAGCGGCAGTTTCGCGTGGGCAGCGGCAAAGCGTGTGGCAAGCGTGTTATCAGGCATCTGGGTTACTCCTGTCATTTGATGAGCCCAGCGGCCAGGGCAAAATCCCACAGTCCCACCGCCGCTGTATTGTCGAGCATCGCATCGGGACGTCGGCCAAACGCTTCAAGTGCATCGGTATAGCGCTGGCAGAGTGCCGGTGCGCCGATCATGACGAGTGGCATCGCCGAGAGGTTGCCGGCCTCGGCCATACCGGAGATGAGTTCGTGGCCGATCAGTAACCCCGAGAGGTAATCGGCCAATGAAGCATGCGGCAAACGACCGCTAAGGCCCAGCGTGCGCGTGCCGAAGATCTGGTGCGACAGGTCGCCCGGTTTGCTGCGCTTGGCGGTTGCCAACCCAAGGGCAAAAGCGGCAGGATCGGGGTCCGTCTTGCGCTCGGCGGGAAGCAACCGACCGAGGATGGAATGCTGCGTCAGGACGGCGAAGAGCTCTCCGGTCAGATAGGTCGCATAGCGAACGAGCTTGCCGTTCTCGATGTACGCCCACTTGGAATGTGTACCGGGCAGCACCATGCAGGCTCGGGCAGTCCATTCCGGGTGATTCAGCAGCGCTCCGGCGATCTGGATTTCCTCGCCGCGCATGACATCCGGCAAACAATCCGGCTCGTCGAAGAGCACGCCCGGGGCGATCAGGATGTCCGGGCCGAGGCCACTGGCAACGCGAACGTGCTGGCGGGCCAAGGTTTGGATATCGGCCGGACAACGCACATAGGGCGCTTCTTTCCAGCCTTGGGCGCTGCCGACCATGCCGCTAGCGACAATGGGCAATCCAGGCCACTTCGCCACCCAGTCACCGGCAATGCCGGCAAAAGCCGTCTCAAATCCCGGCACGCCGGGAACGGGAAGATGCTGGATGCCGTGCGCTGACTGGCGAGTTTCGAGGACTTCTCCACCGGACATCAAAAAAGCACGAAGGCTTGAGGTGCCCCAGTCAAGGGCTAGAAGTGCTGGAGGGCTAATATCATTGCAGGGCATGTTCATTTTTCTCCAAATTCAAAACATTTCCAGCGTGCCGGCACGTAGCGAGGTCATCATCTTGGTGTCGTCGCCCAGTTGCGAACTGGGATAGCCCACCGCCGTCATCAGGCCTGCCGTTACCAAAACCGTTAGCGCCGTTCTGGTCATTTGAAGCACTTTTTTCATCGCATTCCCTCCAGGCGGTTTTAGGTCAGAGTCCTCGTTTGCTACGTGCAGTACCTGTGCTATAACGCACTTGTCCTTGATCGTTGCTACGCCACCGAGAGCCTGCGGATTTCCCGGATTGGCGCGATCAGTTCGTTCTTGCGTTATTTCCTTTCCTTACCACTGGTTGACCCATTGGGTTGGGAAGCCCGTCGTCAGCATTTCGATGGCGGCTTGTGCGGCCTTTTCCTGCAACGAGCGCACGGAGGCTTCGGAATACCAACCCGTATGGTCACTCAGGATCACGTTATTTAGTCCGCGCAGAGGACAATCGTCGGAAATCGGCTCCTTGTCGATGACGTCAAGCGCCGCGCCGAAAATCTTTCCGGCCTTCAGCGCGTCGGCCAACGAAGCGGTGTCGATCAGGGCGCCGCGTGACGTATTGATGATGCAGGTCTTTTCGTTCATCAGCGCGAGGGTGTCAGCATTGACCAGATTGCGCGTTTCCGGCGTTGCCGGCGCATGCAGCGAGATGATCTGTGCCTTGCGGCAGATTTCCTCAAAGCTGGTTCGGACAACCTTGAACTGGGCTGCAAATTCGTCGGTGATGTAAGGGTCGAAAACGAGCACGTCACGAATGCCGAAAGCGCGCATTCTTTCCATGTAGGAACGAGCGATCTTGCCGAAACCGACCAGCCCGAGTGTCGCATCCGCAATGCGGTAAATCGGTTCTTTCTGGGCAATGTTCCATTGCCCCCCCTTGACTTGCGCGTCACGCGTCACGATGCGCCGGACCAGCGCGAGCGTCATGGCCGCCGCGTGATCGGCCACTTCGATGTCGGCGCCATAGTTGGGAATGTTGGCTACCTTGATGCGACGTTGCTTGGCAGCTTCAAGGTCGATGGTATCGACACCAACACCGTACCGAACGATACCGCCACCTTCACGCAACCGGCCGATGGCTTCGGCGTCCATCACCGGAATGTCGCGCACCATGACGATGTCGAGCCCGTCGAGCTGCGCCAGCAACTTCGATCGATCCCCGCCCCATCGCAAGAACCGGACCTCGGCACCGAAAGGCTCAAGCAATTCGCTTTCGACACGATGATCCGCATAGCCGGGCTCGGCGATGCCGACCGTGAATTTCCTATCCTGCCCGCTGGTGTTGCTGCGCTCTCCCATGCTGTGTGGTCTCCATGCAATACACGATAAATACAGGTGCCGTCACATCCAAAGCGAAGTACTGCGTGCTTCTTTGCGAGGCACAACGATAGATCAACTGAGGTACGAGTGTGATTTAAAAATAGCGCTAAGTCAACCCACTGGCAATCGACACGACCCTGCTTTAAACAGCCGTTGTTTGTTGCCTTTGCCTGCTTTTCGCAGTATCGTCACGGTGCTTGCAAGCTGTATGTTTGCGTGTCTTATTTGAAGAAATTTATGGAAAATTCGATGGAACCTCGTTCGAGCAAGTCCAGGTCCCTGACGACCAAGGTCGGTGCACGCATCCGGCGCGCCATCGTGGACGCCGAATTCGGGCTCGGCGAGATCCTCTCCGAAGAAAAGCTCGCCGCGGCGTTCGGCATCAGCCGCACGCCGGTTCGCGACGCGCTCACCGCGCTGCAAGCCCAGGGATTGATTGAGATCCGGCCGCACTACGGCAGCTTCGTCTTCCTGCCGTCGCGAGAGGAGGTGTCGGACCTGTACGAATTCCGGGCAATTCTGGAGCTGCAGGCACTGAAGATGAGTGCCCATCTCCGGAAACAGAAACTCGTGACCTTGCTCAGCGAGGCCAACAACGCCATGCTGGCGAGCAAGGAAAGCGGCGATCTGCTTGCCGTCGCGCAGGCCGACACGAGCTTCCATCGCGCCATAGTGGATAACAGCGGCAACCAGTGCCTGGCGGAGTCCTACTATCTCATTTCGGGTCGACTCGATTCGATCCGCACGCGAATCTCGCTTGCGCTCGGAGACATCCGCACCCGGGCGATCAACGAGCACCAGGCGACCATCGTTGCGCTGGAGAACGACAATTTTTCCCGCGCCAGGACGATCCTGTCCTCGCACATCTCCAAATCCCTCGCGTGGTTCGATATAGCGTGCAAGGAAGGACTTCTGACTGCGCCGCACCGGTCAACAGAACTATCGTCGGTCAAATTGGCCCTAGACGAGGCCTAGAAGGACTGCCTGCGGAAGACCAGAAAGCACATTTTCAATGTTTCGTTTTACTACATCCACCCGGAGGTTATGGCCTAGCTCGGATCGGAACGGCTGGAGGG
>NZ_JCANUT010000085.1:0-9115 GCF_059569095.1 Propionivibrio pelophilus DSM 12018
TGGATCGAGGAAGTGCTCATCGCCCTCTATCTCTGGGCCATCATGTTCGGCGCCGCGTCGGCGATGAAGGGGCGCGGGCATGTCAGCATCGACGCCCTGGTGGTCAATCTGCCGAAATCGCTGCAACGCTATATCGGCTATTTCAACGATGTCGTCGGCATCGTCGTCCTCGTCACCTTCGGCTGGCTCGGCCTGGAGCTGTCGATGGCCGCCGGCGACAAGATCACGCCGATTCTTGGCTTCAAATACACCTACATCGACCTGGCCGTGCCGGTCGGTGCCTTCTGGATGGCCTTTTATCTGCTCCTGCACCTGATCGGGGACATCAAGAAATCTTCCCGGGGAGACAACTGACATGGCCGTGGGTATTGCATGCTTGCTTCTGCTGGTCGGGTTCGCCATCAACCTGCCGGTGTTCATCGCCGTCATCGGGGCGGTTCTGGCCTACTTCTTCATTGCCGGCGACGCGTCGCCGATCATCGCCGCGCAGCGGATCATCGGCGCCGGCGAGAACGTGACGCTGCTGGCGATTCCGTTCTTCATCTTCCTCGGCAACCTGCTCAACTACACCGGCATCACCCGGCGCATGCTCAAGCTCGCCGAAGTGCTGACCGGGCACTTCAAGGGCGGCCTGGCGCAGGCCAACGTGTTGCTGTCCACGCTGATGGGCGGCATGTCGGCGTCCAACCTGGCCGACTGCGCGATGCTGTGCAAGATGCTGGTGCCGGAAATGACCAAGCTCGGCTACAACAAGGCGTTTTCCTCGGCGGTGACCGCTGCCGGTTCGCTGATCACCCCGATCATCCCGCCGGGCATCGCGCTGATCATCTACGGCTACGTTGCCGACGTGTCGATCGGCAAGATGTTCATGGCCGGGGTCGTTCCCGGGTTGCTCTGTGCCTTCCTGTTGATGGTGGCGATCCGCATCGTCGCCGGCGTGCGCGGCTACAAGCCGGTGCGTGATCACGGGCCGCGCCTGGGTGAGTTCTGGGATGCGCTCAAGGAAGCCTCCGGGGCGCTCGTGCTGATCCTGGTCATCGTCGGCGGCATTCGCGTCGGCATCTTCACGCCGACCGAGGCCGGCGCCGTCGCCGTGCTGTACGTGATCATCATCGGTTCGCTGGTGTACAAGGAAATGAAGTTCGAGCACATCAAGCTCGCCCTGCTCGAGACGGCGCGGTCAACCGCCGGCGTGATGCTGATCATCATGGCCTGCTCGGCGTTCGCCTGGCTCCTGACCTGGGAACAGGTGGCGCAGGACGTGGCCCGTTTCATCACCAGCTTCTCGGCCAGCCCGGTGACCTTCCTGATCGCGCTGAACGTCCTGCTGCTGATCCTCGGCATGTTCATCGAGGGCAACGCGGCGATCATCGTGCTCGTTCCGCTGCTGATGCCGACGGTGAAGCTGCTGGGCATTGACCCGATCCAGTTCGGCATCATCATGATCCTGAACCTGGCGATCGGCTGCCTGACCCCGCCGATGGGCACGGTGATGTTCATCGCCAACGCGATCACGGGGACCAAGGTCGGTGAATTCGTCCGCGAGAGTCTGCCACTTTATGCCGCCCTGCTTGTCGCGCTCCTTCTGGTGACCTTCGTGCCGGCCGTCACCACCTGGTTGCCAAATCTTTGAGTTTTTCCCTCAAAGGTATCTGCAATTAACGGATCCGAATCTCTATGACTCTTTTTAAAAATTTGTATTGGCGTAGCTGGCATCTCGCAACAGCTGGCTAGGCAAATTAATTACTACGATTAACACCAAACTCTTTCATCCACATGCTTTGTGCAGTTTCTACCATAGGAAGACACGAAATGAACGAAAAAATGATTGGACTAGTGAAAACCTCTAGTGGCGAGGGAAATATGGAACTTCAGGAGCTACCTGTTCCAGAGCCTAAAGCTGGAGAAGTGCAAATTTCCATTGCAGCCACAGGAATATGTGGATCTGACCTGCATATTTTTCACTCAGATATCGCACTTGCGATGAGACCGCCAGTAATAACAGGACATGAGTTTTCGGGGGTGGTCTCAAAGATTGGAGAAGGGGTTGAGAACGTTAAGGTGGGGGATCGTGTTTCGGCAATCACATCTTTTAAAACCTGTGGAATTTGCATCAATTGTAAATCAGGGAAAACCAATATTTGCCAGCACAAAAAATTGATTGGCTACTGGTATGACGGGGCTTTTGCAAACTACATCGTAATTCCTGAGGCTAATGTTCAAATACTTCCAGATAACGTAAGTTTTCACGAAGGCGCTGTTTTAGAACCTTTGTGTTGTGCAATTGAGGCAACAATCGAGCTTACCAGAGTCAAGCCGGAGGACACTGTCGTTGTAATGGGGCCTGGGCTAATTGGGCAACTAACGGCTCAATTAGCGCAACTCTGTGGAGGAAGGGTAATTCTAATCGGAACGAATAAAGACCAACAAAGGTTAGAACTAGCTTTGTCCTTAGGGATACACCATACGCTCAACCTAGAGACGGCAGATGTCAATAGATACATTTCCGATTTCACCAACGGTAGTGGAGTAGATATCGTTTTCGAATGCTCAGGGGCTCCCGCCGCCGCAAGACAGGGGCTGCAACTATTGCGCAGAGGGGGGCAATACACACAGGTCGGTCTCTTCGGAAAACCTATTGACATTGACTTCGAGCAAATAGCATATAAGGAGGCAAAGGTAACTGGCTCACTGGGTCAGAATTGGCTTAACTGGAATTTGGCAATAAAGCTTCTTAAAAATAAACGAATTCAGATCCTGCCTCTTGTTTCTGAAGTCCTTCCACTTGACCGTTGGAAAGAAGGATTTAATAACTTTGAAAAAGGATTAGGAACAAAGATCCTCTTAGAGCCTGTCTCAAGTTTAAGCCGTTAGAACGTTTCTTTTTCGACAATTCAAATTCTTAAAATGACTCAACGAGAAATGACTAACAGACTATCCGCAGACAACTGGCCGATCGCGGCAGCGATGAACGGCTTCTCCGGCGTGTTGCCGGACGGCAGCCTGGTGCAGGACCAGCCGGCCGATCACTGGGCCGCGACGCTGGAGCAGGTGGTCGACGCCGGCTTCACCGAATTCGACCCGAGCGACAGCTGGGTGCGCGTGGCCGATCTTTCCCCGAGCCGCCTGCGCGACTTCATGTATGTCGTCAAGACGGTCGGGCTGACCATCCCGGCGATCTCGACGACGCGCAAGGCCAGCGTCATTGATCCGGTCAATGCCGACGCCTACCTCGCCTACAACCACCGCGTCATCGACGCCGCCGCCGAGATCGGCGCCAAGGCCGTCTCCTTCGGCCTCTTCGGCGAATTCACCGAGGAGCAGAAGAAACACCTCTGGTTCTGGACTGCCGACGGCGTCAAGAACCCGGATGATCCTGAAACGTATAAAAAGGCCGTCAGCCGCATCCGCGAACTCGGCAAGCACGCTCAGGAACTGGGTATCGAAGTCTCCCTGGAAATGTACGAAGATACCTACATCGGCACCGCCGACGGCGCCGTGAAGTTCGTCAACGACGTCGACGTGCCGGCGGTCGGCATCAACGCCGACATCGGCAACCTCGTCCGCCTGCACCGGCCGGTCGAGCACTGGGCGTCGATGATCGACAAGCTCGTGCCCTACGCCAAGTACTGGCACGTCAAGAACTACATGCGCATCGAGGATCCGGCGCAAAACCTGATCTGTTCCTATCCGACCTCGCTCGCGCTGGGCATCATCAACTATCGCGTCGCGATCCAGAAGGCCCTCGCCCATGGCTACAAGAGCGCCTTCCTGTGCGAACACTACGGTGGCGACAGCCTCACCGTCTGTGCGATGAACCGCGACTATCTCCGCACTATCCTGCCACGGTAGAGGAAGAGCCTCTGAGAGAAAACCCAAAGTATTCAAACTTGCGAATACGAATACTTTATTCGGTTCTAATCGTTTTTTAGGAAAATTTCTAATGGCTACTGTTGCCGCCATCTATACGACTCAATCAATAATTGAGCCAATCAAAGCGTTGTTTCAAGAATTAATGCCAAGTCATCGCCTAGTCAACGTTCTTGACGACGGGATAATACCCGATGTTGTTAAATCGGGAAATATCGCCACATCAGATGTCAGGCGGCGCTTTTTTGATTACTGTCGAACAGGCGAAGAGTTAGGCGCTCAAGTAATTTTGAGTACATGTTCCTCGATGGGCGACCTTGTTGAACAAGTACAACCGTTCATAAATGTCCCCATCCTCAGAATCGATGAGCCGATGGCTTTTCAAGCAGTTGAGCTGGGTACGCACATCGCGGTGCTTGCAACAGCAGAAACGACACTCGCCCCAACAAATCGTCTTCTTCACTCCGCAGCAAAGAAGAAAGATAAGTCAATTGTAATTATAGAAAGCTTGGCGAAAGGCGCTCTTGCCGCCCTATCGAAGGGTAATACCGAAGAATACGAAAAAATATTATTAGCCACTGCGAAAAGCGTTGCCAAAGATGCAGATGTAATTATGCTGGCACAAGGCTCGATGGCACGAGTTCAAGATGAAATTGCCTTGGCTACAGGAAAGCCAGTCTTATCAAGCATCCTCAGTGGATTGCTTTCACTACGGAATTCGTTGGAAAACACTGTTTGAGTGCCATCGCTAATGGCTAAAATTTTACTTGGCAGTTACCTAATACGCTACTTGGATGGTGGCCAGAGTAAAAAATAGAAATTCGATAACTGACTATTTTTTCATCGTAATAACTGTCAGAATTCTGGAGAAATTGAATGAATAAACTATCTATTGCAATCGCGGGCGAGAATGCTTTGCCTTCCGCGTTCGTTGTTTTTCGTGGATTTGAAAAATCCATTCCGCGCGCAGCTGAACTTGGATATCAAGGTGTAGAACTTGCGCTGAAAAGCGTTTCCGAAATCAACTCGGACAAGATTGATGCGCTTCTTAGTAGCAACGGACTAGAGATTTCGTGTATTTCTACCGGCCAAGTATATGCTGATACGGGATTTATGTTTACGGACTCGGACCAAAGTCGGAGGAAGGTCTTAAAGAAAACATTTGAAGAATTTATTGATTTGGCTTCGCATTACGGTCGAATGGTAAATATCGGGAGAGTTCGAGGGAATCTAGTAGCGAATGACAACGGTGACTCAGAAAAGAACTTCATCGAATTAGCATATGAATTAGGTCAATACGCAGGAAAAAGAGATGTAACTCTTGTCGTAGAGCCAGTAAATAGGTATGAGCTAAATTTTGTTAACAGCGTAGAACAAGGAGCTTTGTTGATAAAGAAAATTGGACTATCGAACATAAAGCTCATGCCCGATGTTTTCCATATGAATATTGAAGATGTAACGATTGGAGGAGAACTTGAAAAAAATATAGAAGACATCGCGTATATTCACTTCGCTGACTCCAATCGCTATGCTCCAGGTTGGGGACATACGGATTTTGAAAGCATTCTTCGAAGCTTAAAAAGAGCATCCTATCAAGGCTGGTGCTCCGTAGAGATATTTCCAGTTCCAGATGCAGATGCTGCCGCTAGGCAAGCAGCGCTGTATTTGCTGCCGCTCATCAAGAAACATTTGAACGGGTGAGATGGAGATGATTCTGTCGTCTATAGCTTTACGGCGGCTTGAGGTTCTTACGTCGTATTGATTCTAAGAATTTAATCCGCCGCGCGAGCGGCGGATTTCTTAACTGTCGACGTCGGGTTCCTGTTCTTCTTTACTCTTCTCCACAACGTACTACGGCCTATACCTAATATTTCGCTGGCTTCCTTCAAAGAACCGTTTGTTTTTTTGTAAATAAATTCAATGTAGGTCTCTTCCAAATCCTCCAGTGTTTGCTCCCGAAAAAAAGCGGGTTGTGCTTCACCGTCAGCTTCCCAAGCCTCTTCGTTAAGTGTTTCAACGAAATCATTGACCTTTATATATTTATCTTCGCTTAATACTACTGCTCGTTCAATCATTCCTTGTAATTCGCGAACATTTCCCATAAAGGTATAGTTTTTTAAATATTTAATTGCATCATCCGTGATCGACATGTCGGTGTTCCTGTATCGCTTACCGAATTGTTTCACGAAATATTTACTCAGAAGTTCAATGTCGTTTTTTCTGTTGTTCAGCGACGGGATAAATAAGTTAAGTGTTGCGATCCGATAGTAGAGGTCACGTCGGAACTGTTTTTTCCTTACAAGGCTGAGCAAATCCCGGTTAGACGCGCAAATAATACGAACGTCTACCGGAATGAGTTTGCTGTCGCCTAAGCGCATTACTTGTTTTTCTTGCAGTACTCGTAACAAACGTCCCTGAAGTAGAAGCGGTAGCTCACTAATCTCGTCCAAGAAGATAGTTCCGCGATGCGCCATTTCGAACACTCCAGGCTTCCCTTTTTTGTTTGCACCTGAAAAAGACCCTTCTACATAGCCAAATAACTCACTTTCAATTAATGCCTCAGGTAGTGCCGCGCAATTAATCGCGACAAATGGTGACTTCTTTCGTGCGCTATCGTTGTGAATTCCTTGAGCGAAAAGCTCTTTTCCAACGCCTGAGGGGCCGTATATAAGAACGGATATATCGTAATTAGAAAATTTTTTTGCTTTACTTATACATTCTCTAATCTCATTACTTTTATGCACGATATCAGAGAATGTGTATTGTGCAATAAATCCTTTTTCGGCCAGTCGAATTCTAATTTTTTGTTCAATATTTTGAACCTCAGTAATATCTTGATAGGTAGCTACAGCTCCTTTTATTTCCCCATCGACAATTACTGGAACTTGGTTAGTCGCAATAATTGCCTTATTTGCTAAGGTTTGAACGTCCCCTATTTCCGCTCTCTCTGAGTCTAGAATACTTAGCAACTTGGTTTGCGGAATAACATCGGAGACACAACTCCCCAAAGCATCCAATTTATTTATGCCTGTCAATTTTTCAGCGGCATTATTAAAAACAGTAATATCACCACTGGAGTTGACCGCAACAATTCCATCGTGCACAGAATCAATAATAGTGGAAAACTGCTGCGCCATCTCTTTTTCGTGCATTGATGCACATAAAATTTCTTGTGCCTGTTGCAGCGCATTTTGCATTGCTTGTTGTCCAGATCTAACAAATACAAACCGACAATTATTTCTTGTCTCTATAACTCGCCCAACATTACCATCCCCGATGAATACACGGATACCTTTTGCGATTTGATGATCAACCTCAGGGACGATTTCATTCCGACTCTTAATCTCAAAACAGCTTGCATTAAACCCCATTATTCCTGCAATTATCCTCGCCCCGGCGATAACATTTGCATATCCGATGACGGCAACCTTATTGTCGCTGACGGCGTGCTTAACTTCATAAAAACTTTCAATAAGGTCATATGCAGTGACTTTTACTTCGACCACCGGAATCTCAAAGGTTGCTTTAATACGTTCGTAAATCCCCCCTCGGGAAATGAGTATTTTCGCACCACCGTCGATGGCCATTTGCGCCAGGTTATCTACATTTATTAGATCTCCCTCAACTACATCAATGTTTTTCCATTTCTTGTTTTCTACTAGCTCTCTGGTTATTTCAACCATTGAATTGAATGGAGCAATAACAACGATTTCTTTCATTTACTTCTCCGATCCATAAGTTTTCTCAATTATTCGGGAGAGTTTAAATTTCTCAAGTTTTATTTCTGCTGTTTTTTTTATCGGCCGTGGCGAACGGTGGTACGGAAAAATTGAGGTTGGGCCTATCGAGCAACTGCCGGTCTTGCGGAATACACGGAGGGCGATGGCTTCAAAACTAGAAATATTGGGGTGAGGCCTGCCGAGTCGCGACCGTGCTTATAGACCTGCCTCTAAAATTTTATATGTTACGAAGCTCCAGCACCATTAGGCTAAGATGTTATGGTATTGACAGTCTTTGTTATCCAAGCGGAACTAAGCATTCTTCTGTTCTAGAGTTCGGCTAACGGGGAGGCTATAGTGAATTGACCGCACGGTGTTCATGGTTTCCCGTGAGTGTCGGGGTTGTGGGAGGATCTCTTCCTGAGCTACGATTTTCGCGGCAAGCGCTATCGTGGTTAATTCTGGTCAGTTTATGATCGTGCAGGTAAGACGAGAGGTAATAGCTACGAGAGATGGTAGCTGTGTGAAGAAGGGAAAACGAAGATCGATGAAAGTCACCCGCTAGATCACGCGAATCTGGTTTGCTGCAAACACTGTAGTTTCTTGATCGCCCGGTGATAGGCCGGGCGATTTCCTTGTTTTCAGCCTTTGCGCTTCAACACTTTCTCGGCGTGGGCCGCGATGTTCGCCGCCGACAGGCCGTACTTGGCCAGCAGCTTCTCGTAGTCGCCAGACTCGGTGAAGGTATCATTGACGCCGACGACTTCCATCGGCACCGGGCAGCCCTGGCTCAGGACTTCGGCCACGGCGCTGCCGAGACCGCCGTAGACGTTGTGCTCCTCGGCGGTGACGATCGCGCCGGTTTCCTTGGCGCAGGCGATCAGCAGATCGCGGTCGATCGGCTTGATCGTGTGGATGTTCACCACCCGCGCCTTGATCCCCTTCGCCGCCAGCAGTTCGGCGGCTTCCAGGGCCTTGATCAGCATGTAGCCAGTGGCGACGAGGGTCAGGTCGTTGCCCTCGCGCAGCGTCACGCCCTTGCCGATCTCGAATTTGTAGGTGGCCTTGTCGAGCACTACGGGCACTTCGGCGCGGCTCAGGCGCAGGTAGACCGGGCCCTTGAATTCGGCCGCCGCGCGGGTCGCCAGTTCGGCTTCCACCGGGTCGGAGACTGAAATGACGGTCATGTTCGGCAGCGCGCGCATGAAGGCGATGTCGGCGATCGCGTGGTGGCTGGCGCCATCATAGGAATCGGACAGTCCGGCGTAGGTGCCGGCCAGCTTGACGTTGAGGCCGGTGTAGGCGATCAGGCTGCGCACCGGGTCGGCGGCGCGCAATACCATGAACGCGGCGAATGTGTTGGCGAAAGGAATCTTCCCCGCCGTGGCCAGGCCGGCAGCCATCGCCACCATGTTCGCCTCGGCGACGCCGACGTTGAAGTAGCGCTTGGGGAATTCCTTGCCGAAAACGATGCTCTTGCTCGAACTGCCGACGTCGGCGTCCAGCGCGACGATGTCCGGATTCTC
>NZ_JCANUT010000086.1:0-8264 GCF_059569095.1 Propionivibrio pelophilus DSM 12018
ATGGACATCACCGTACTGGGCGAAGCCCGTTACCCGTCACCGCTCGATTACCATGTCAGCGACAAGGCGCGCGTGCCTTTCAGCGTCATCGTCGATCCTGATGCGCCGCCGAAGGAAGAACTCTTCTTCGAAGTCGCCGGGCCGCGCGAGAAACTGTTTTTTGACCCGAAAAAAACCCGCGCCGGTATCGTGACGTGCGGTGGCCTGTGTCCCGGCCTGAACAACGTCATCCGCTCGCTCGTCCTGCAGCTCTACCACGGCTATGGTGTGCGAGAGATCCTCGGCTTCACCAACGGTTATCAAGGGCTCGATCCCTGGCGCGGCTCCGAGCCGATCCCGCTGACGCCGGAATTCGTCGAAGACATCCACAAGGAAGGCGGCACGGTGCTCAACACCTCGCGCGGGCCGGTCGACGTCAGCGTGGCGGTCGATAACCTGATCCGGCGCAAGGTGGACATCCTCTTTGTCGTCGGCGGCGACGGCACCCAGCGCGGCGGCGCCGAACTGTTCGAAGAGGCCCGCTCGCGCGGCCATGCCCTGGCCGTGGTCGGCGTGCCGAAGACCATCGACAACGACGTCGCCTTCGTCACCCGGACGTTTGGTTACGTGACCGCCGTCGAGGAAGCCGCCAAGGCGATCGCCTGCGCCCATACCGAAGCGCACAGCGTGCATAACGGCATCTCGGTGGTGAAGATCATGGGCCGTCACGCCGGCTTCATCGCCGCTGGCGCGACCGTGGCCAGCCAGGACGTAAATTTCACGCTGGTGCCCGAGGTGCCCTTCGTCCTCGACGGCGAAGACGGCTTCCTCGAAGCGCTGAAGGAACGCATGCTGCGCCGGGCGCACGCCGTCATCCTGGTGGCGGAAGGCGCCGGCCAGCACCTGATGAGCGGCGGTGAGGACAAGTACGACGCCTCCGGCAACCTCAAGTCGAAGGACATCGGCATCTTCCTGCGCGACCGCATCGAAGCCTATTTCAAGGCCGAGGGGATCCCCTTCGCCCTGCGCTACTTCGATCCGAGCTACATGATCCGCAGCGTCCCGGCCTGCGCCGACGATGCCGTGCTCTGCGATTTCTATGCGCGCAACGCCGTCCATGCCGCAATGGCCGGCAAGACCGGTCTCGTGATCGGCCAGCATCACGGCGTATTCACTCATGTGCCGATCAGCCTGTTGGCCGGGCAGAAGAAACAGCTCGACCTCAACAGCCCGGCCTGGCTCGGGGTGATCGCATCGACGGGGCAGAATTTCGCGCAATTCCCGGCCTGAACTGCCCGTTTAGAAGTGAAGGCGGCTGCGGGACATCCCGCCAGCCGCTTTTTCTGCGCGCTCGAACCGGCCGGGTGCGGAATTTTTTCCGGCGATTGTGATCTCAGAAAGCACAGACGTCCTAAAAGGGAGACCGCAATGACGAAAATTGGCGATTTTGGCGAGGAGCTGGTCGAAACTCCGCCGGTTCAGAAAATCTGTGCCTTCGGCGAGGATTGCGAGGAGAAGGCGCCCGAGACGACTATTTGTGCGTTCGGAGAGGATTGCGAGGAGGTTCTTGCCGTCGATCCGATCGGCGCGTTTGGAGCGCTTCTCGACGAAAAACTGCCGCAGGAGAAGATTTGTGCCTTTGGCGAGAACTGTGACGAACAGCCGCCGGAAAAGAACATCTGCGCATTTGGCGAAGAGTGTTCGTAGGCAGGCATGAAAAAGCCTCCGCGAGGGAGGCTTGGCTGTTGCGGTGACTCCGGGCGTTGTCGCCCGGGGTTCGCTTTTGTTACTTGAAGATGCCGAATGGCTTTCCGACCGGCAGGAATACGCGGCCGAAGAAGGTGTTCAGCACAACCGCCGAGCAGGCGTAGAACGACAGCAGGGCGGTGATCATTTCCGCCCAGGCGCCGATCGTGTGCGTGAGGTGCGGGGCGACGCCGAAGGCGTTGAGCGCCAGCGCGGCGAGCAGCACGTCGATGACGACCATGATGGTGAAGATCAGCTTGCTGACTTCCATGGCGCCGATCGTCATCATGACCGAAAAGATCAGATAGCCGAGGAAGGCGAAGCCGAGTTGCTTGACGTCGCAGGCGGCGGCGAGTTCGGGGCCGAAGACCCCCATTTTCATCATCCAGGCCACGGCGACGGCGTACCAGAAGAAGGCGTAGGCGCCGAAGACGGTACCGCCCCAGATGTTCTCGTAGATGAAGTCGAGGATGCAGGCGATCAGCTGGGCGGTGGCGCCGAGGAAGATCGCGTAGACGATGACGAACGACAGTCCGTTGGTGATGCCCAGCTTTTGCGACGAGGCGACGAATGTGACGATGGCCAGTCCGAACAGCCCCAGTGCGGTGGGGTTGGCAATCCCAATTTTGATGCGTTGGGTTTCAGCGACGCTCATTGATGACTCTCCAGAAAAGTAATGGTGATTGATGCTTGGGGATGCTGCGAAAACCGGTGGGATGAAGCGGTCCGACACGTAGAGCGGTAGCCGGTCGGAAGCCGCGGGATTATAGTCGAGTCCGTGTGCGGAGGCACGCGTGAGGAAGCCGGCGATTATCCCGATACGGCCACGGCGGATGGTAGCCGAAAGCAGTTTCGATGAAGGGTTCGGTTTTCCGCAGAAAAGGTCCGCTCAGTCGACGGTGCAGTGAGCCTTGGGCCGAAGCGTGCGGAGCAGGTGTATGGCGCGAAGGTGTGCGCTGGCGTGCTTCGAATCGATGAAGGCCGGCGTGGTCGATATCTACAACGGTACGGCCGGCGGTGCCTCGGTGCTCTGGAAGCCGATCCAGGCGCTCGATATTCCGTATCTCTTCAATTCCGACCGCGTCGTCCAGGAAGTCCTGCAAGGACCGCTCGAGCAGGATATCCGTGGCCGGGTGATGAAGGCGACGCCGGGAAAGATCATGCTGATGGCGATCGGGCAGACCGGTGGCTGGCGCGGCATCGTGACGAAGGCTCGTGCGGTAAAAACGCCGGACGACCTGAAGGGAACGAAGATCCGCACCATCGAGTCGCCGATCCAGCAGGCACTTGTCCGCAACATGGGCGCCTCGCCGACGCCGCTGCCCTGGTCGGAGGTTTATACCGCAGCAACGACCGGCGTTATCGAAGGATCGCTCAACTCGATCAGCGACGTGACTTCGGCCAAGCTGAACGAAGCGATGAAGTACCTGACGCTCGATCGCAACGCCTACATGACCAACATGTGGGTCATCGGCAGCGACAAGTTCAAGAAGCTGACGGCCGATGAGCAGAAAGTCGTTCTCGATGGCGCCCGTCTGTTCGCCAACGTGACCTTCGGCGTTCAACCGTGGAAGGAGCTCAAGGCCTACGAAGACTTCCGCAAGTCCGGCGGAAAGGTTTACATCCCGACGCAGGCCGAGATGGCCAAGTTCCGCGAACAGGCCAAGCCGATTCGTGACTGGTACCTGAACGAGTACAAGGAAGAGGGCAAGGATTTCCTCGCCGCGCTGAAAAAGTACATCGCCGCCGCATCGAAGAAGATCGACGACGAAAAAGCAGCCGTCATGAACATGAAATAGGCGCTGCTGTTGCGCACGACCGGGCAGGGGGCTGCAGGCGGGCTCCTTGCCTTTTTATCGATGATTGCGCATAGTCCCGCGCTCTGGTCATCACAAGGAGCTGTGAATCCGTCGCCGAGGCAGGCTGCCCGGATCGGCGGTCGCGAGGGAGTCTCGCCCTCGCGGAAATGAAACAATGCCTTCCGGGAACTCGAGGAGCGCGAGGTGTTGCTCGTCGAGGAGAAGCGCCGGATCGCCCTGGCCGTTGCCGAGCGAATCCCCGATCGGAGCACTGTCTTCCTGTCTGCCGGAACAACCATCGAATGCGTGGCCCGGGAGTTGCTGGCGCGCGAGGAATTGCGCGTGATCACCACCTGTCTGCGCGTGGCGGGACTGCTCTACAAACGGCGCGACTTTGAAGTGATTGTCCCCGGCGGCATGGTGCGTCCGCAGAACAGCGGCATCGTCGGGCCGGGAGCGCAGGAATTCCTCCGGCAGTTCCGCGCCGACTTCTACATCGGCAGCACCGGGGCGATCGACCAGGCAGGAACGCTGCTCGACTTCGACGTCAACGAAGTCGCGGTGATGAAAATCATGATGGCCAACTCGAAGCAGGTCTTCATCGCGGTCGACCACACCAAGTTCTGCGCCTCGGCGTCTGTCGAACTGGGCAAGACCTCCGACATCGACATCCTGTTCTCCGATGAGAAACCGGCCGAGCCGCTTTTGTCGCTGCTCGCCCAGCAGCAGGTCGAGCTCGTCGGCTGAGTTTTGGCGAAAACTAATCCTTTGCTCTAAAAACCCTGCATTTGATTGTTTCGACAATATCTCTTCTGATGACAAGAACAGAATTGCTCTCGATATCCAGAAAGGCATAGGAACCGGACGAGGCACGAATTAACCTGCCTTTGAGCGTCGGTCTATTGTGATCGATGAAGAGCAGCTCATTCCTGACCGGCATCGTCTTGCTGAATACAGCGTCAGCAAAAGCGCCGCCCCAATTCATGGCGTCACCCACTGCATAATTGATCGCCACGATGAGCATCACCAGGAAAACTAATGGGCCGGCTTTTCCGGAAAGCTCTTTTATTTGAGTTTCTCTTTCGCTTACAAACCTGATTTTTTTGCTCAGGAAGAAGACAAGAAGCCTGAAAAATAGATATCCCGACGCGAAAGCAACAATTACCCCGACCGCGCCTCCGGAAAAGACCCGAAGAAATCCGTCGTGAATGAGATCTTCCGGCCGCTTCACAAACTCTTCTGCTGGCAGATTCAGTATCTGCAAAAAAGTCGAATCCTGAACGTAACCGATAAAGTACAGCGCTGCACTCAGAAGGCCTACAAAAACCGAGTTGGCGAACATGGCCATGGCGCCCTCCCTCAGACTTGTCGTCCGTTCATGCCCTTATCGGGCTGTGTATCTACGATGATTTTCCAGGCGACTATGCCTCGTCTATATCAAAGCAATATTGGTTGCCGCCGGAATCGGTTGCGTTGATGAGAAGCCTCTTGCCGTGTTCAATCATCGCATTGGGCGTTTCTCCCGTGTATTCAGTCACGCCGCCGCTGATCGTTACCTTCAAGTCTCCAGGGGAGAAGGATTGTGCTTTGACCGCTTCGCGCAAACGCTCAAGGGGGATGAGCGCGGTGCTGAGATCGGTGTGGGGCAGAACAGCCATAAACTCGTTGTCGCCGATGCGGCCGACGAAATCAGTCTCTCGCAATTTTCCACCGATCATCTTCGCCACAACGGCGAGAATGGCGTCGCTCGTCGATTTCCCATATTCGGCACACAGCAGGGAAAAGTGATCAATGTCAATTACCGCCATGGTGAATATCGCCCCATAACGACGACCGTTACTGATTTGATTACTCAGCATGTACCGGACAAACTCTTCATTGAATACGCCGGTCAGATTGTCGCGAATACGGAAACGTTCCAGCTCCTCCTGTTCGCTACTGGCACCAATTGGCTGTTCGTCTGGTGCTTTTGAAAAAAACTCGCTCAATTTCATGGCCATCCCCTTCGTCAGGTAGCCGCTTGTGCACGGACATGTGTTTTCTTGAGCAGTGAATACGCCATTTACTGATTAATCGAAGACTCCAGATGAATATGGAGAAAGAAGGGATCCGCTCCTCGTTACTCCAATAATAGAAGATCCCTGCATTTTGCCCATGTGGAGCGCGTTTTCGTATCGAGCCGTTGGATCACGGTTCCGGGGGAAAGCAGAGACTTCGTTAAACAACAGTCTCTTTGTCTCTGGGTATTTTGTCCAAGCTGAGTACAGATAGCGCATTCGACGTACTTGTCGCGATGATATCGATGACTCCCGTACGTAATGCGCCAAGAATACCCGTTACTTTCGTCGGCTCCGCCGCGATTGCGATTACGTTGGGTATGCGCCTCAAGTCGGGCAATGAGAGCCCAATAACCCGGGATTGCAACGATGGCGATGATGGATTTCCACTGGTGTCGATAAAGTCGTAACCCATGAGGTCGCCTACGGTTCCCGTGAGCCGAGCCTTGTCCGACGTGTGCCGAACGGTGTCGTTATCGAGCATGGGCGCCCCCTGCTTCACGGGCCAAGGTCTCGTAGACGTTGGCGCCATCCAGGTAGAGGATGGCATCGGGCGAAATTCCCATTCCAGGGTTCTGGCGGATGCGCAAGTCTGGCCTTTTGGTCCTCAATCCTGCCTTGCCTTGCGCATAGACGCTGTTTTCATGCTTTTACCGCGCAAGGCGCTCTGCTCAAGGGTTTTTGAAACAGCGTTTCAAAAGACTTTGCGAAAGTTCATAGGGTAAAATCGGGCGATTTTGCCATTTACGGCATCGTTGCACGGTCAGGGTCGGTGCGTGCCGCGCCCATCGTGCCGTGGTTGAAGCTGCGTCGTTGTCCCCCCATTTTTTTCATCCAAGGAATAAAGAATGAGCACGTTGTCAGATCAGCTAGTTAAGATGGAACAGCACAATTCGGTTTTCGAGTCGGCAGTCCGCGCGCTGCCCTTGCCGGTATGTTCCGCGTTTGGTGATGCCGCCAAGCCGCAGGCCGTAACCTTTGCCAGCACCGAGCGGGTGCTCAGTACCAAGGACAGCGACAGCGTCGCCAAGAGCTTTCCCAATTCCGTGCAGGCGTCCGGCAACGTCGTTCTCGCCTCCTCGGGCACCAACCCGAAGGCGGCTCAAGGCAAGCGCGTCGCTGTTCTCTTTTCCGGCGGTCCGGCCGCCGGCGGGCATAACGTCGTCGTCGGCCTGAAGCGGGCGCTGGGCGCCGGCAACACCCTGTTCGGCGTCAAGCCGGGTCCGAAGGGACTGATCAAGGGCAACCTGTTCGAGATCACCGATGCCGATATCGAAACGGTCGTCAACACCGGCGGTTTCGACTTCCTCGGCACCGATCGCACCAAGATCAAGACCGACGCGCAGTTCAACGAAGTCAAGCAGACCTGCATCAAGCACAACCTCGACGCCATCGTCGTCATTGGCGGTGACGATTCGAACACCAACGCTGCCGTGCTCGCCGAGTACCTGTTCAAGGGCGTCAAGGCCGACGGCTCCGGCGTGCAGGTGATCGGCGTGCCGAAGACCATCGACGGCGACCTGCAGATCGGTGACCTGCTGCCGATTTCCTTCGGTTTCGATACCGCGACCAAGATCTACGGCGAAATGGTCGGCAACATCCTGCAGGACACCCGTTCGTCGCTCAAATACTGGCACTTCGTCAAGCTGATGGGCCGTTCGGCGTCGCACGTGACCATCGAGGTCGCGCTGCAGACCAAGCCGGCGGTCACCATCATTTCCGAAGAAGTTGCCGCGAAGAAGCAGTCGCTGGCATCGATCGTCGACCAGATTGCCAAAGCCGTGGTCGCCCGCGCCGCCAAAGGAATCACCCACGGGGTGGTACTCGTACCGGAAGGGCTGATCGAGTTCATCCCGGAAATGAACGCGCTGATCGCCCAGCTGAACGACGTTCTCGCGCATCACGCCGATGCCTTCGCCAAGCTGGATGACGTTGCCAAGCCGGCGTTCGTTATGGACAAACTGAGCGCCGACAACGCCAAGCTGCTCGCCTCGCTGCCGGGCTACGTCGTCGACATGCTGCTCGCCGAGCGCGATTCGCACGGCAACCTGCAAGTGTCGCTGATCCCGACCGAGCAGCTGCTGGTCGACATGGTCAAGGTTCGGGCCAAGGAAATTAGTTCGGATACGCCGTTCCACACCCACTGCCACTTCCTTGGCTACGAGGGGCGCTGCGGTGCGCCGACGCTGTTTGACGCCGCCTACACCTACAACCTCGGCCTGACCGCCGGCTCGCTGATCCTCGATGGCCGCTCCGGCTACATGGCTACGGTGACCGACCTCGACCAGGGCGGCGTGCCCCGCGCCATTCCGCTGACCGGCCTGCTCAACATCGAGCGCCGGCACGGCAAGGACGAGTTCGTCATCGAGAAGGCGCTGGTCAAGATGGATTCGCCGGCCATGCAGTACTTTGTATCTCGCCGTGCCGACTGGGCGGCGGACGACCTGTTCTGCTCGCCGGGGCCGCGCCAGCTGTGGGGCGCCGTTGCCAAGCAGATGCCGATCAGTGTCGCGCTCAACTCGGGTGCCGGTTCGCTGGTGTTCTCGATCGGCTGATGTGCTGTTTCCCGGATCGGGCGCTCCGACGAGCGTTCGTTCCGGGGTGAAATGATTCGGGCAGGCCCGGAACCGTTTGGCGGTTCCGGGTTTTTTTTGTGCGCCCGGCACGGGCGCACTCCTGCGGG
>NZ_JCANUT010000087.1:0-8158 GCF_059569095.1 Propionivibrio pelophilus DSM 12018
AGGGACGTTTTGAAGTCGTGATTCAAATATTCGTCGGGATTGGATTCCGGGGCGTAGGGCGGCAAGTAGAAGAGTTCTATCTTGTCCAGGCGAGGCTCGATCCATTGCTGGACGAGTTTGGCGCAGGTTATCGACGATCAGGAAGATCTTGGCCGGCGCCTCTTGGAGCAGACGTTCAAGGAACTCGATGAAACGCTCGGTGTTGATGGTCCCTTCGACGATTTGAAAGCTGATTTCGCCGCGATTGGTGATCGCCGAAATCATCGACAGTTTGTCCCAGCGTGCTGGCATGTCCAGCACCGGCGTGCGACCAGCCGGGGCAAAGCCACGAACCCAGTGCGCATCTTCCTTGACCGCCGTCTCGTCGGCCCAGTAGAGCACACCGCCCTCGGCCTTGGCGCGCGCAGCGATCGCCGGATACTTCTCGCGCAACCAGGTTTGAATCAATGCGGGGCGCTGTTCCATCGCTCGCTTGACCGGTCGCTGGGCGGTGTAGCCCCAACGCTTGAGGTACTTCCCGATCAGGCGATCCGAAACCTCAATACCAAACTGGGCAGCCACCAGAGCCTGAATGGCGCGCCGCGTCCACAACGCAAACGGCAAACTCATCTGCGCGGGCACCGCCCCCACAATGCGTTGTCGAATCCAGACTTCCTGCACCATCGACAGTTTGCGACAGGCGCCGGGCGGACGTCCCCGCAGCCTTTCTGTCAGGGAACCCTCGCCGGCGGTCTGGGCCTTTCGCAACCACGCCTGAACGGTCCGGACATGAACACCCGCCACCTTGGCCAGCTCAACACCGCTCAGGCCCGATTGCTTCCGCAGTCGAAGCGCCATCTTTCGCAGCGTATCTCGCCCCTCATAACCCAGCTTACGCGCATCAACCTTTTCCATGCGGAAATCATACAACAAACAGCTTATTTAAGGGCCGGGTTAATAACGCCGGAGATGCGATAAAAACACTGAAAGATGCCGTAAAGAAACTGCTTCCTTGCCTGATGGCCCTGTTGCTATCCGCATGCGCCATACCGATGTTGGGGCCTTTTCCCTGAGCGTGTTCGGGCACAGACCCAAGGGCGACTACGCTGACGGTCCGACCGCCGGTTTCTGTCACCTGCGCCGGGCGCTAACCGTAGCTGCCATCGTCGGCGACGTCGCCCTGCTCTGGGCGATCGCTGCCGCCGCTCTCCCAACTCTCTTTCGAGGACCTCTGGATGACCCGCCTGCGTATTCCCACCGCCCTGTACCTCCTCGCCATCATCGCCCCGTTCCTGATTGGCTGCGCCCACCGCTTCAACGACCGCCAGGACGCCGCCCGCGCCGCCGCCGCACAGGCCCGCGTCGAAAAGCAGGCCGCCGACACCGAAGTCGCCCGCCAGACCGCTGCCCAAGCCAAGCACCGCTTCGCCGCCCAGGTTGTCGGCTTGCAGTGGCTCAATCCGCTGCAGCGGCGCGATTACCCGACGGAATGGCAGACCCTATGGACCCTCGGGCTTGCCAAGCCCAACGCCGACGACGACGTCTTGCCGAAGAAACCGCAGAAGTATTCCACCGTCCAACCCATCGGGCCGATCGCTAGCAACATGTTCGGCAAGTCGTTCCAACAGTTTTCGACGGACTACCTCGACGAGCTTCTCAGCAAGTTCTCTTCCCCCTATCTCACCAACAAGCACTATTTCTATTCGGTGGCCAAGGATCGTTCGCCGTGGCGCGAGGTGGCCGGCCAGCGTATCGAACTGGTCCTGCCGCCGTCGCAGTCGGCCGCCGACAGCGCGGCGTTCGTGCGCAACGAGATGACCTCCTACTTCGGCCTGTACAGCCCCAAGCTCTCCACCACCCAGGCGCCGCCCTCCGTGCGCGTGCATGCCGGCGGCCCGGAGGCGGGACTCTCGGCACTGTCCGCCGCGCTTGATTACCTCGAAGAGAACCCCGAACGCACGGTGTGGGTGATGGCCTTCGATGCGCCGTCCTTTCCGAAGGATGCGCAGCTGAACGAGACCGGCGTGCTGCTGGTGCTGGCGCATCCAGACTATCCGACCGGGCGCGAGCCGCTGGCTTTCGTGCAGCGCGAGAGCCGGGTGCCGGTCGCGCCAGGGAGCGGCAAGCCGGCGCCGCGGCACGCGGCAACTTGCCGGCCGCAAAGATCGGCTACGTGATCCACGACGCGGGCCAAGGCTCGGAGACCGCTTCCGAGCGCATCGCAGCACTGGCGCAGGCGATGACGACGAGCCTGCCGGACCTCGATTTCCTGAAGCAGGGCTTCAATACCGGGACCGTCCTCGGCGAGTTGAACGCCGGATCGGTGCCCACGAGCCTGGTGCTCGGCATCGCCTACGCCCATCACCGGAACACCCCGGTGCTGGTCGCCGCTACGCGTGAAACAGATTCCCGTCCCACTTCCGCGCCTGCTGACACCCGAGTCCCCGCCGCCTCGGCACTCCTGATCCGCCCGCCGGCCAAGCCGACGCCGTTCGACCCGAAGAAGAACTGGTTCCGCGCCCGCGGCGAAGCCACCGCGCATCTGCCCTGGTGGAGCCGCCGACACGATGCCGCCCCGGATCGCATGCAGGGGTGGTCGGATTGATCAGTGTTGCGATGCGTCGATCTGGCAGTCATTACAACAGACGCCGGAATGGCGAACTCGTGACTTGCTCGCAAGTTTCTCCAACACTGTTCAACCCGGAGAACGATCAAAGGCAGGATCAAAGGGGTCAGAGTCATTTTCCGTTTAAGCCGCCACCCCATAGCCAAGTCATCGAAAACCCGGGGCCTGTCCCTGTGGTTCTGAAGTTTGACACCAGCCACTCCGACGGCAGCGCCGACCTCGATGAGCGCTGCAGCCGGCTTCCACGTCTATATCACCTTGCGTGTTCCCCCCGAGAGGCTCCTTGCCAAGGCTTCCATCGCCGTGCAGGTCTACTCGATGCAAAGCCTCGTTAACGGCAGCCACAGCCTCCTGAACGGCATCCGGCGCGGATTCAAGGCCAGGGAGATGCTGGAAAGAGTGCCGCCCAAGGATCGACACAACGCAGTCGTCGGCGCACTCAAAGCGTCCAACGAATTGCCTGTCTCCGCACTCGACCCGAACAATGATCGCTGGAAAAAGTTCGTCACACTGCTTCCCTTCCCAAAAGGGCAGAAGGCAACATTGGCAAGGAGGAATTCATGACGCTGAGGGACGGCATCGTGAATACTTTGCGCCAGCCTCCAGTCCCGGCGAGCGACGCAGCCGCGTCTGCCGCGTCTGCCGCTATGCCTCCGGCGAGAAACGCCGCTTCTTCTCCCAAGGCATGACCCATCCCACCGTCATCGTGCGCGACCCCGAGCGTAATCTGTGGCAGAAACCAAAAGGCGAACCGCCCAACGTCCTCGCCGAGACAATCTGGATACTGGTCAGCTACGAGCAACCTGCCAACATTGGCGGCAAAACATGATGAGCCAGAACGCACTTTCAGCGAGGTCACACCGTCCCCGCCACCCGCCCGAGCTGCGCTGTATCTTTCGCCTGAAGCATGGTCAGCACTGGCCGGAGTGACGGGTTGGAATCAGTCGCAGTCACTTGCCGCGCGAGTTCCAGAAGCGGCTTTCCGACAAGGCTCACGGCGGTCCGGACCCTGCCCTCGCCGCCGCACAGGCCTGGCGCGACGAAATCGAGGCACGCAAAGCCTTTGAAAAGCTGTTAGAGAGGAGTTGAGTCGCCAGACGGAGGACAACCGGGAATCCGCGTCCGCGTATAATGCCGCTCGGTCTTCCCCGTTATTCGCCTTGCACCCGCCCGACGGGCCGATTGCAGGGGTTCTTTTCCCGATAACCGACATGCACGCTCAAGGCAGCCGTTTCCCGTCCCTGAACGGACGACCGCGTTTCGTCCACTGGGGCATCCTGCTCGCCCTGACAATCTTTTTCGCCGCACTCTTCGATGCCGTCAGGCTGCCCGCGGCGCTCCTCCTTGGCGCCATGCTCGGAGCGATCCTGATCGCCATCTCCGACGGCACGCCCCGGATTCCGCGCCGGGCTTTCGTCGTCGCGCAGGGCGTGATCGGTTGCCTGGTCGCCCGCAGCATCACCCCGGACATTCTCGTTTCACTACGTCACGACTGGCTGCTTTTCCTTTCCGTGACCGTCACGGTCATCCTCGTGTGTGCCGGAATGGGCTGGGTCCTCGCACGGAAGCAACTCCTGCCGGGAACGACAGCCATCTGGGCCTGCTCCCCTGGCGGCGCATCGGTCATGACGCTGATGTCCGACGCCTACGGCGGAGACATGCGCCTCGTCGCGGTCATGCAATACCTGCGCGTCATCATCGTCACCGTGCTGGCAACCGTCGTCGCGCACTTCTGGATGGGCGGCACCCAGAGCTGCCAGAGCATCTTTGCCAACTGGCTCGCACCGGTTGCTTGGTCCGACCTCGGCGGCACCCTGCTGCTCGCCAGTGCCGGCTCACTGATCGCGCAGCGCCTCAAGGTTCCCGGCGGCGCACTGCTCGGGCCGATGCTCATCGGCGCCACCTTGCAGGCCAACGGCATCATGCGCATCGCCCTGCCGCCGTGGATTCTCGCACCGACCTATGTCGCGCTGGGCTGGACCATCGGCTTGCGCTTCTCCCGGCAGACACTGGGCCAGGCCGCGCGCGCCCTGCCGTCGATGATCGTCTCGATCGTCTGCCTGGTCCTCGCCTGCGCCGGCATCGCCGCAATCGTCGCCCATCTGACCCATCTCGACCCGCTCACCGCCTACCTGGCGACCAGCCCCGGCGGACTCGACTCGGTCGCCGTCATCGCGGCCTCATCCAATGTCAATGTTCCGTTCGTGATGGCCTTGCAGACAGCGCGTTTTCTCATGGTGGTACTCACCGGTCCGGCGTTGGCAAAATACATGGCCCGCCGCCTGCAGGAAAACACGAAAGCGTGAAGCCCCCCGGCACTCGCCGGGGGCGTCAGCAAGCCTCAAAACGCACCCATCTCCTTGAGAATGAAGGCGCTCATGTGGCTCGCCACCGTAACAACCTTGTGCGAGAAGAGCGGCCAGTCGGCGCAGTCGCTGACGAAGTCGCCGACGATGTGCGCCCGCCCCGCCCGCCGCCAGTGGATGCCATCGAGCGAGCCGCCGGCGACTCCGGACGCGGAAACGACGAGTTGATCGCGGGCCAGGCCTTCCATCAGCATCTTCTTCGACGCCGCCTTGTCGAACGCTTCGACGACAAGATCGCAATCGCCGAACAATGCACGGCAGTTGATCTCGTCCACGCGCGCGACGATCGCCTCGACATCGATTTCCGGCCGGATGCGCTGCAGGTTCTCACGCAACGCCTCGACCTTGGTGCGGCCGATCTGGTCGCGAAAGAAGAACTGCCGGTTGAGGTTCGACGCCTCGACGCAGTCAAAATCGACGATACGCAACACCTTGACGCCACTGCGCACGAGATTCAGGGCAACGTTGGAACCGATGCCGCCCGCGCCCGCTATACCAATCTTCATCCTCTTCAAAGTGCCGCCTCCCAGTCCTTGAACACGGGTTGATAACGCCGGGCGACGATGGCCGCGGCGACCTCATCGACGCTGCGGTCGTCGGTGATCTCGAACTGCAAGGCCTGCTCCGTCTGCTGCTTGATCGGAGCGGCGTAGCCGCCGACGCCGGTGCTCGACCCGGCCGAGTAGCGTGTAGCGCCGAGCGTGAGCAGCCGGTCGCGGAACGCCGCCCGCTCGCGCGTTGACAAGGTAATCCCGGCGCGCGGAAGAAAGATGCGCAACGCCGTCATCAACTGCACGAACAGGCGGTCACCGACGAGTTGCCCCGCCGAAAAGCCGCCCTCCGCCTCGTTGATGCGCGGCAGTGATACCGCCACTTCTGTCTGCAGGTAGTTGGTTTCTAGAAAGCGTGCGTGCAGGCCGGTGAAAAACATCTCGCGGCGCGGTTCGGCCAGCCCGAGCAAGGGACCGAGGTTGACCGTGCGCAGGCCAGCCTCGGCGGCGCGCGCCGGCGCATCCAGCCGCCAGGCGAAATCACGCTTCTTGCCGCCGAGATGTACGGCCTTGTAGACCACCGGATCGTAGGTTTCCTGGAAGACCGTCATCCCGTCCACGCCGGTCGCCTTGAGTTGCGCGTATTCCTCTGTGTGCAGCGGGTAGATCTCGATCGACACCGAGGCGAAGTACTTCTTGAGCAACGCCACGGCCTCGCACAGATACTCGGGCGGCGTTGTGCGCCGGTCCTCGCCGGTGAGGATCAACACGTGCTGCATGCCGGTGCGCGCAATCGCCTCTGCCTCGCGTTCGATCTCGGCGAGAGAGAGGACACGGCGCGGGATTTCGTTGGTGACGTTGAAGCCGCAGTAGGCGCAGCGGTTCTTGCAGTGATTCGACAGATAGAGCGGAATGAACATCTGGATCGTGCGTCCGAAGTGCTGCACGGTCAACTGCTGCGCCCGCTGCGCGATGGCCTCGAGGTGGTCGCCAGCGAGAGGGCTGAGCAATGTCATGAAGTCCGTCGTGCCGAGCGATTCCTTGTTCAGGCTCCGCACCACATCGGCGTTGGTCACGCTCGCGAAAAAGCCGTCGAAGTCGAATTCCCGATAGTCGGAGAGCCATTCCTGAAACGACATGTGGCCTCCTAATCGTCAAGAAAACCGGTAAGCGGTGAAGACGCTCGCGCGTTCGCCGACTCGCCCGCCAGATCCGCCAGGAAGGCCATCCGTCCGGCTTCGACGGCAAGCGCAAACGCCCGCCCGGTCGCTGCCGGATCGGCTGCCGTGGCGATGGCCGTATTGACCAGCACCGCCGCCGCGCCCATCTCCATCGCCGCGGCCGCGTGTGACGGGCGGCCGATGCCGGCATCGACGATGATCGGCAGACGGCAATGCGCGATCAGCAACTCGATGAGCATCTTCGTCTCCAGCCCGCGATTGGTGCCGATCGGCGCGCCGAGCGGCATCACGGCCGCCGCGCCGGCATCCTCCAGCCGCTTGGCGAGCGGAAGGTCGGGCAGGACGTACGGCAGCACGACGAAGCCCTCGCGCGCGAGGATTTCAGTCGCCTTCAGCGTCTCCCAGTTGTCCGGCATCAGCGTCTGCATGTCGGTGATCACTTCGATCTTGATGAAGTCGCCGCAGCCGGCCGCCCGCGCGATGCGAGCAATGCGCACCGCCTGGTCGGCGTCGCGCGCGCCAGACGTGTTCGGCAAGAGCGTCACGTTCTTGGGAATGAAGTCGAGGATGTTCTCGGCGCGGCCAGACTGATCGACACGGCGCAGCGCCACGGTGATCATCTGCGAGCCGCTCGCCGCCAGCATGGCCGGAATCTGGTCGTTGCTGGCGAATTTGCCGGTACCGGTGAACAGGCGGTTGGTGAAACGCACCCCGCCCAAGATCAATGCGTCATCGCTCATCGCTCAACCTCCCCCGACGAAGGACAGGAGTTCGAGCCGGTCGCCGGCAACGAGCGAGGTAGTCGCCCATTCACCCTGCGGCACGATGCGCCGGTTGAGCTCAACGACCAGCGAAGCGGCCGGCAAGCCTTTCGCCTGCACGAAGTCGGCAAGCAACGTTGCGGACGACGCGAACTGGGTGTTTTCCGGCGCGCCATTGACGATCAGTTCCATAGACATCTCCCAAAAGACCAATGAAAAAGCCGCTTGTCCCTGGGGAAGGGCAAGCGGCTTTTCGGGAGCCTGGAACCGGAAACATGACTTGAGAAACCGGATCGTCTTGACTTGTCCACTTCCCTTCGCCGGCATTACCCGGATCAGGTTCATAGGGTTGGACAGAGTCCTCTCAGCAACTACGCACCCCTAGCGACAGAGGGGTTATAGACGGGAAAGCCTTTGGGTGTCAAGCAACTACAGGAGTCGTCATTCCGGCGAAGGCCAATGGGATGGACTCCTCCCTTCCACCGGCATCGATGTGCCAGACTGGAGTTGTCACCAACCAGTCAAACGAAGGAAGGAGTCCAAGATGAACCTTACGCGCGTTGGAGTGGATTTGGCAAAGCAAGTATTTCAGGTGCATGGCGTGGATCGGCACGAAGCGGTGCAGGTCAAGCGAACGCTCTCGCGCCGGCAAGTGCGCAGCTATTTTGCCGGGCAAGCGCCCTGCCTGATTGGCATGGAAGCGTGCGCCAGCGCCCATTACTGGGCGCGCGAACTGAGCCAGTTGGGACACACG
>NZ_JCANUT010000088.1:0-7733 GCF_059569095.1 Propionivibrio pelophilus DSM 12018
GCGTTTGACTTGTGGGGCTAGCGTTTTACCCCGAAAACCTCTTTCAACGCGTGAATATCCAGATGCGCCTCCGCGAGAAGCTTCTTGAGCTTGGCGTTCTCACTTTCCAATTCCTTGAGCCGCTTGGCATCGGTTGCTTCCATGCCGCCATACTTGGCCCGCCACTTGTAGAAGGTGGCATCACTGAACCCGCCAGTGCGGCACAGTTCCTTGATTGGCATCCCGGCTTCCGCCTGTTTGAGGAAACCAATGATTTGTTCTTCCGTGAATCTGCTCTTCTTCATGTCCGTCATTCTCCATGGTTTGACGGACTTCTCTACTTTAGATTGGTACGGCTGGCGGGGAGCAGGTCAGGTTAAGCGGCTATCTGTTTTGCATAGTACTGTTGGCTGAAAGCAGCAGGCGACAGATAGCCAAGTCGCGCCTGTTTGCGAATCCGGTTGTAAAAGATTTCGATGTACTCGGTGATTTCCTGCCGGGCCTGCGCACGCGTGGCGAAGCGTCTGTGAAGCGGCTTTTTATCGGAAGCAATCGCCGTAACAAATGACTGATTTTTGTTCTTGTCCTTTGAAGATTCTCGGAATAAGATAGTAAACGGTTACTTACTAAACGGGGCAATCGTGGATACATCTGGAAAACGCATTCCTGCCGCCGAGCGGCGAGCGGTCACGGTCGAGGCAGTACTCAGTCTGGCTGGCGATCAGAATCCGAGCGATATCACTACCGCCGCCATTGCCCAGCACATGAATGTCACGCAGGGCGCTTTGTTTCGGCATTTCCCCAGCAAAGACGCGATCTGGGAAGCCGTCATGGAGTGGGTGGCGGAACGGCTTCTGGCTCGGATCGACGACGCAGCCCGCGGCATTGCATCGCCTTTGGCATCGATGGAAGCCATGTTCATGAGCCACGTTGCATTCGCGGCCGAGCATCCGGGAATGCCGAGGATGCTGTTCAGCGAGCTTCAGCGCGCCGAGCAAACGCAGGGCAAGCGGGTGGTGCAAACGCTCCTTCAACGTTATGGCAAGCGCCTGCATGGCCTGATCGAGAAGGGCAAGGCGACCGGCGAGTTGTCCGCAGCACTAGACGTCGAGGCGGCGGTAACACTGTTCATCGGGACGATTCAGGGCTTGGTGATGCAGGCTTTGCTGGCCGGTGACGTCGGACGCATGCTCGGCGATGCGCCGCGCGTCTTCGCGATCTACCGGCGTGGAATCGGGAGGTCACAATGAGGTATCCGTCATTTCAAAGGCGCACTCTGGCGCTTGTCGTGGTCGCGGTCACACTTCTTGCTCTTTTTGTCTACGTAGCCTTCCGCTCGGGGCCGCTGGCACCCGTGGCGGTGACCGTGGCCGAGGTCGAATCGCGCGCGCTCACGCCGTCGCTGTTTGGCATCGGCACTGTCGAGGCTCGCTACACCTACCGGATCGGCCCCACGGTTGCCGGGCGTTTGAACCGTCTGGATGTGCATGTGGGCGACCGAGTGAAGGTAGGTCAGATCCTCGGGGAGATGGACCCTGTCGATCTCGATGACCGCGTCCGTTCCCAGGAATCGGGCCTCAAGCGCGCAGAAGCCGCGTTACGCGAGGCGACAGCGCGGCAGTCCTATGCCGAGACCCAGGCACGGCGCTACGAGGACTTACTCGCCGTACGTTCCACGAGCGAAGAAATCGTCGCCACCAAGCGTCAGGAGCGACAAATCGCGGATGCGGCCTTGTCGGCTGCACGGGAAGAACTCGCCCGCTCGCGTTCCGATCGCGATGCCCTGATCGCTCAACGGCGCAATCTGCGGCTGATCTCGCCTGTAGACGGCGTGGTAGTCCTGCGCGATGCCGATCCCGGAACGACGATCGTCGCCGGCCAGGCCGTGGTGGAGGTGATCGATCCCAAAAGCCTCTGGATCAACGTCCGTTTCGATCAGATCAGCGCATCAGGGCTGGCTGCCGACTTGCCTGTCCGCATCGCGCTGCGCTCGCGCCGGGATCAAGCGCTGAATGGCCGCGTGTTGCGCGTCGAACCGAAAGCCGATGCGGTGACCGAGGAATTGCTGGCCAAAGTCGTTTTTGACACGTTGCCCACGGCCTTGCCGGCGATCGGCGAACTTACTGAAGTCACCGTTGATTTGCCGGGACTCCCCGCGTCGCCGGTCATTTCCAACGCCGCGATTCGGCGGGAGAGCGACAAGGTCGGCGTCTGGCAAGTCGTCGATAGCGATTTGCGCTTCACTCCGGTCAAGCTCGGCACCTCCGATCTTGACGGCCATGTACAGATTCTCGACGGCCTCAAGGACGGCGACAAGGTCGTGATTCACAGCGAAAAGGCGCTGACGGCGAAAAGCCGCATCAGAATCGTCGAACATATTGCCGGAGCCAAGCGATGATCAGTCTGGCCGGCCGGGATATTCACCATGCCTGGGGCAAGTTCGTGTTTACGGGCTTCGGATTGGGATTGCTCATTGGCGTGACCCTGATCATGGCTGGGGTCTACCGCGGACTGGTCGAAGACGGCCGGGCCTTGCTCGACAACAGCGGCGCCGATCTGTGGGTGGTGCAGAAAGACACGCTCGGCCCCTACGCAGAACCATCAAGTCTCAACGACGACATCTACCGGACCATTCTCGCCATGCCGGGTGTCGACCGCGCTGCGAATGTAACCTACCTGACCATGCAGGTTCGCAAAGGCGAAGAAGACGTCCGGGCCATGGTGGTCGGCATTGCGCCCGGCCCGGCAGGAAGCGTTCCCGGGTGGCCGCCCTATCTCGTCGCCGGGCGTCACATCACTCGGGGCCACTATGAGGCCGTGGCGGACATTGCATCGGGACTCAAGCTGGGGGACCGCCTGACGATCCGCCGCAATCAGTATTCCGTCGTGGGAATGACGCGGCGCATGGTCTCGTCGGGCGGCGACCCGATGGTATTCATTCCGCTCAAGGATGCGCAGGAGGCGCAGTTCCTCAAGGACAACGATGCCATCTGGCAGAGCCGCCGCCGTACCGAGGCCAACCCGGCCTTCAACCGTCCGGGCGTGCCGGGCCTGCTGGAGGCTGTGATCGCCTCGCAAAGCACCAACGCGTCCGTCAATGCGGTCCTGGTGGCATTGAAGCCGGGGCAAGCACCTGACGAGGTGGCCGAGTCCATTCGCCGCTGGAAGCGCCTGACGGTCTACACCCGCGCCCAGATGGAAGACATCGTCGTCACCAAGCTGATCGCCACGTCTGCCAAGCAAATCGGCATGTTCCTCGTCATCCTGGCCATCGTCTGCGCGGCCATCGTCGCGTTCATCATCTATACCCTGACGATGGACAAGATCCGCGAGATCGCCGTTCTGAAGCTGATCGGCACACGCAACCGCACCATAGCCTGGATGATCATGCAGCAGGCGCTGGCGCTGGGCGCCATCGGATTCGTGGTGGGCAAGATCGCCGCGACATTTTCCGCGCCGATTTTCCCGAAGTATGTCTTCCTGGTGCCCCACGATTCCATTGCGGGCTTTCTCGCAATGATGGCGATCTGCATGCTGGCCAGCCTGGTAGCGATCCGCATGGCGCTCAAGGTCGATCCGGCCGAAGCGATCGGAGGCTGACATGAGCAAAGGAATTCGCATCGAGGGGCTGAAAAAGCGCTATGGCTCGGGCGATACCGCCGTCGATGCCCTCAAGGGCGTCGACATGCAGGTGGAACCCGGCGAGGTGGTGGGACTGATCGGTCCGTCCGGTTCGGGGAAAAGCACGCTGCTGAAATGTCTGGGTGCCGTGATCGACCCGACCGCGGGACGCATGGTTCTGGGCAATGAGGTGATCTACGACAACGGCTGGAAAGTGCGCGATCTGCGGGCTTTGAGGCGCGACAAGATCGGCTTCGTGTTCCAGGCGCCGTATCTGATTCCATTTCTCGACGTTACCGACAATGTCGCACTGATTCCAATGCTGGCACAGGTTTCCAACAGTGAAGCACGCGCCAAGGCCGTGGAATTGCTGACGGCTTTGGATGTGCAGCACCGCGCCAAAGCGATGCCATCGCAGCTTTCGGGCGGGGAGCAACAGCGGGTCGCCATTGCGCGCGGCCTGGTCAATCGCCCGCCGGTCATTCTGGCTGACGAGCCGACAGCACCGCTCGACAGCGAACGCGCCATGGGAGTCATCCGCATCCTCAACGAGATGGCGCGCAAGTTCGAAACGGCGATCATCGTCGTCACCCACGATGAAAAGATCATTCCAACCTTCAAGCGCATCTACCACATTCGCGACGGCGTGACCCACGAGGAAGCGGGCGAAGGAAAGGGGATTGAATGAACGAACGAGTGGAAGATTCCATGACCGAAAGCGACACGACGGCCGGTCCTGGCATTGATCGCATGAAAGAAAGTCTTGGCCAGGCGCGTCCATTTCTGGCTGTCTCCATCCTGGCCGGCTTCTTGGCCGGATGTGCCGCCGGACCGGATTTTGCGCGGCCGGCCGCTCCAGACGTGTCGCGCTACACTGTGGCGCCGTTGTCCGGGCAAACGGCATCTGCCCCCGTTACATTGGGTGATGCCCAGCATTTCAGCACGGGAGCGGGCGTGGGCGCAAAGTGGTGGCGTAGCCTGGGCTCTGCCAAACTGGACACTCTAGTTGACCAGGCGCTGCAAGCCAGCCCCACACTGGCAAAAGCCACCGCTACGTTGCGGCAAGCACAGGAAATCTATTCGGCAAAATCCGGGGCAACCCTTTATCCGCAAGTCGATGCCGGCCTTGGCGCTCTGCGGCAACGCACGAATCCAAGCGCCCAAGGACAAGCCGGCGCGGCACGCGAGTTCAGTCTCTACAATGCAAGTGTCGACGTACATTACCAGCTTGACCTGGCCGGCGGCAATCGTCGTACGTTGGAAGCACTGGCCGCGCGTGCCGAGTATCAAGGCTACGAATTGGAAGGCACGCGGCTGACTCTGGCTGCAAATATTGTTACTACGGCAATCACCCAAGCCAGGCTCGCAGGGCAACTCCGGTCGACGGAAGTCATTCTTGGCGCCATGGACGAGCAATTGCGCATTACTCAGGAACGTGTTCGCCTCGGTCAAGCGGCACCGTACGAGGTGTTAGCCCTTCAGACAGAGGTGGAGCAGACGCGCGCCGAAGTGCCTGTGTTGCGCAAGCAACTTCAGCAAAACGAACATCTGTTGTCCATCCTTGTCGGTCAGGCGCCGGGTGTGGGTGGATTACCCACGTTTACCCTCAACGAGTTTACCGTTCCGTCCGACCTCCCCGTTGTTTTGCCATCCGAACTGGTGCGCCGTCGCCCCGATATCCAAGCCGCAGAAGCGCTCTTGCACGCGGCCAATGCGGAGTACGGTGCGGCGGTCGCCAGGTTGTATCCGCAAATCAACATCAGCGTTAGTCTCGGCTCACAGGCTTTGACGACAGGTGCGTTGTTCGGCGGTGGCTCGGCCGTGTGGATGCTTGCAGGTCAGCTAACCCAGCCGCTCTTCAATCCCGGGTTACCCGCTGAAAGACGTGCCGCGCTCGCAGCTTTCGACGCGGCGGCTGCCAATTACCAGTATGTGGTGCTCGAGTCCTTGCGCAATGTAGCCGACGTGCTGCGCGCCGTGGAGAACGATGCTCAGTCGTTGGCGGCGCTGGCCGCCGCCGATGCGGCTGCGCAGGGTTCGCTGGCGTCCGTGCAGAACCAATACAGGCTGGGTGCGAGCAGCTACGTTCAACTGCTGATTGCACAAAAACAGGCGCAACAGACCACGATCAATCTGATCGGGGCTCAAGCGCAACGCCTAGTCGATAGCATCGCGCTGTACCAGGCGATGGGCGGCGGCATCTAGTGATCAGGGTGCGTTTGGCCAAGGATCGAAATTCTCACTTGCAGAGGCGATCGTGGGCGCTTTCGTGCCGAGTGCCGAAAGTGCCCACGCGGTTTCTTACCGATGACCCGTACCAGGTACGGCCAGTCTTGGCGCCTTTATCATCGAGTGACGGTTGACCTCTCCGTCGAACTTGGACGGTCCAGGCTCAATGCGCATGGCCGGATTTCTTCGTTTCAGCAGCGTGGTGCGCCGGTGGCTGCGTCGCCATGTTGTTCAACCCTTCCACAAAGTGGACGTACTGGACGTAGTTGCTCACGAACTCACGCCCCTTCGCGACGGACTGGTCGGCGGATACCTTGCTGTGCGCAGCCTTCTCGAATTTTTCATGGACGGATTTTTCCACCTGTTCGGCGACGTGCTTCGCCAGATGATCGACGTCCTTTTTGGCCAGCGCGGCATCCGCTTCCATCACTACGGGCGCGATTTGTCCGGCGGGCTTGATGCCCGTAAAAGGCGCCCCCTCGGACTCGCGGTGGACCCGGACGAGAGTTTCAAAGAGCTTTCGATCGGCCGTGTCCTGCGCTGCCTTGCCTTTTGTCCGTTCCTGCAACGTCCTGGCGAAGGACTCCTTGATCGTGTGTTCGCTGGCTTCGGGCACCCATTTGAGCAACGGCGTGACATCCTTCTTTTCAAGCGCCGAGCGGGCTTCAATGATGACCGGGCCGTCGAGTCCGTCGCAGTGCGCCGCGGCGTTTCCCGCCAAGGCGAAGTTCGCGAGGATCAGCGCGCCGGTTGCCATTGCCATTTTGGATTTCAAGAGGTTTCTCATGATGATGCTCCTTCGTCTCGATTTGATGAATGATGTTTGCCGATCTCGGCATGAAGAAATGGCGTCGGACGTTCATTGATGAAGAAGTCCAAACACGCAGGCTTCGGGGTTTAATGTAGGAATTTGCGCCGGAATTCTCGTTCGCATGCGCGTAATCGAACGTTCGAGACGAAGAACAGAACGTTTTCAGGAGGTAAACGGCTGAGCCCGGGAGTGTGTTCGTGTTTTCCGGGTGGGAACGTTATTCTCGTATCTGGATTGATGGAGAGGAGGTAACAGCCCCCATGCAGATTGATGTATCGAATTTCCTGCTTGCCGCCAGCGTGACCCAAGCCGTCGTGCTTTCGGTATTTCTCGTCTTGCCGTCAAACATTGGGCAGACGAGCAACCGGCTGCTGGTTGTTGTTCTGCTTTCGATTGCCGCCGGGTACGCCGAAATGCTTCTCTATAGTGCCGGCCTGACTGCGCGACATCCAAATTTCGCCTATCTCGGAACCATGCTGTCCGTCTTGCAGCCGCCGGCGATCTACCTATATACGAAATCCCTGATGCGCCGTGACTTCGCCATCAAGCCACGGCATTGGGTGCACCTGCTGCCGTTTTGCACGGCCGCCGTTGTGTTCTTCTTCGCCTATTACCTGCAACCGGTCGAAGTCAAGACCGAAATCCTTCTCGAGCAGGACCTTCCCGGGATGCCCACGTCGCTGCCGCTGGCGCTCGTCATCCACGGCGTCTTCCTCTCGTATCTGATCTATTCCGTGCATTCCCTGCGAAGATTTGCGGCGGGCGTCAAGGATATTTTCTCGGACGTCGAGAGCAAGCAGATGTCGTGGCTATTGATCCGGCCCGATGAAGTATGAACTTATCCGGATTTTTCGTGTCTGATGATGATGGAAAAAGAGAACGCCAGAAAGCAAACGCTGGAACAACTTCATGAGCGGCGCAAGCAAGTGATTCGATTGCACCAGAAGGCAATCAAGATCATGCAGATTGTCGCGATGACGGGCTTGAGCTACCCGGCGGTACGCGCCACGATTGACCGGTTTGTTGAGGGCGGGTGGTCAGCCATTCGACCGACTGCACGGGGCCGAGCGCGAGGCGACGGGCGATGCCTGAG
>NZ_JCANUT010000089.1:0-7470 GCF_059569095.1 Propionivibrio pelophilus DSM 12018
AGATCGGTGAAGAGTTCATCAAGGGCTTCTACGCCGAAATCGACAAAGTTCGCGCAGGCAAGTAAGACGCAGTAAAACGCCCCTCTCCTGCCCAGCAGGTGCCTCGGCCCCTTGGGTGGGGAGGTGGCCGGTTCTCTTTCCCCGTATCTGACATCCCGTACGCGCCCTCGCGGGGCTGCGCACGGCCACAGGACACACCACAATGGGACGACTCCTCGACCAGCTCTCCGCCGGCTTCATCCGGCTGCTCGAAGTCATCATGGTGCTCATGATGATCGGCATGCTCATCCTCGTCGGCGTTAACGTCTTCCTGCGCATCGCTGCCAACAGCGGCATCGACTTCGCCGAAGAAATTCCGCGCTTCATGTTCATCTGGCTCACCTTCTGCGGCGCCGTCGTCGCCATGAAGTCCAACACCCACATCAACGTCAACATGTTCGTGCACATGGTCAAGCGGCCGGTGCAGAAACTCTTCTACGGCATCACCCAGGCCCTCGTGCTCGTCTGCGGCATCTACATCACCTACGGCACCGTCATGCTGCACGACATCATCTACGAGAACGCCTCGCCGGTGCTGCAGATCAGCACCCTCTGGGTCTACGGCGTCACCTACATCGCCGGTCCCGCGCTGACGCTCATCGCGTTCGCCAACCTCCTTCGCCTCGCCCTCGGCCGGGTCACCGACAAGGAGCTCGCCGAAACCCACGACGAAGACCCCGAAGAACTCGCCGCGCGCGAACTGGAAAAGGTCGGCCTGGAGATGGCCGCCGAAGAAGAAGCGGCCCGTGCCCACGCCGGAGAAAAGAAATGACCCTCATCATCTACGTTTCCGCACTGCTCTTCTTCGTCATCATCGGCACGCCGATCTCCTTTGCCCTGCTCGGCTGTGCACTCGCCCTGATGCTCCACCTCGGCATGACCGACCCGCAGATCATCGTCCAGAACATGTGGGACGGCGCCAACAGCTTCCCGCTGCTCGCCGTGCCCTTCTTCATGCTCGCCGGCGAACTGATGAACGCCGGCGGCATGACCCGGCGCATCATCAAGCTCGCCATGGCCTGGGTCGGGCACATCAAGGGCGGTCTCGGCTACGTCGCCGTCATCGCCTCGGTGATCATGGCCTCGCTGTCCGGCTCGGCGGTGGCGGATACCGCCGCGCTGGCCGCCATCCTCCTGCCGATGATGAAAAGCGCCGGCTACAACCTCCCGCGCTCCGGCGGCCTGATCGCCTCGGGCGGCGTCATCGCCCCGGTCATACCGCCCTCGATCGGCATGATCCTCCTCGGCGTTTCCGGGCAGGTCTCCATCGCCAAGCTCTTCCTCGCCGGCATCGTCCCCGGCATCCTGATGGGCGCCGCGATCATGACCACCTGGTACGTCATCGCCCGCAAGGACGACGTCGTCGTCGAACCGCGCATCCCGCTCAAGCAACGTCTGATCGAAACCCGCAACTCCTTCTGGGCGCTGCTCCTGCCGGTGATCATCATCGGCGGGCTGAAGACCGGCTTCTTCACCCCGACCGAAGCCGCGGTCATTGCCGCCTGGTACTCGCTGGTGGTCGGCCTGTTCATCTACCGCGAGATCAGCATCAAGGACCTCTACGGCCTGTTCCTCGCCGCGGCCAAGACCACGGCCATCGTCCTCTTCCTGGTCGCCGCAGCGTCCGTCTCGGCCTGGCTGGTCACCGCGGTGAACATCCCGCAGCAACTCGGCGAAGTGCTCACCCCGTTCATGGACAACAAGATCCTGCTGATGGCGGTGCTGATGCTCCTCGGGCTGGTGATGGGCTGCGTGCTCGACTTCACGCCGAGCATCCTGATCATGACCCCGGTGCTGATCCCGATCGTCAAGGCGGCGGGGATCGACCCGGTGTATTTCGGGGTGATGTACATCCTCAACCAGTGTCTGGGACTGCTGACGCCGCCGGTGGGCGCGGTGCTGAACGTGATCAGCACGGTCGGGAAGATGCCGATGGCCCGGGTGGTGTGGGGCGTCTGGCCGTTCCTCCTGGCCGAGACCGGGGTGATGATCCTCCTGATTCTCGTCCCCGACATCGTCCTCGTCCCGCTTCAGTGGATGACCCGGTAGGCCTTTCCTCCTTTGGCGCCAGCGACGATATCGCTGGCGCTTTTTTCATTACGGAGATTGTTTCGTGAAAGTAACCAAACTGACCACTTATCGCCTGCCGCCCCGGTGGATGTTCCTGAAGATCGAAACCGACGAGGGCATCACCGGCTGGGGCGAGCCCGTCATCGAAGGCCGCGCGCGCAGCGTGGAAACCGCCGTCCAGGAGCTGTCCGAGTATGTGATCGGCAAGGATCCTGCGCGGATCAACGACATCTGGCAGGCCATGTACCGTACCGGCTTCTATCGTGGCGGGCCGATCCTGATGAGCGCGATCGCCGGAATCGACCAGGCGTTGTGGGACATCAAGGGCAAGGTGTTGAACGCGCCGGTGTATGAGTTGCTCGGCGGCCTGGTGCGTGACCGGATGAAAATGTACAGCTGGGTCGGCGGCGACCGGCCGGCCGACGTGATCGCCGGCATCAAAAAGCTGCAGGCGATCGGCTTCAATACCTTCAAACTCAATGGTTGCGAGGAAATGGGGCTGATCGATACCAGCAAGACCGTCGATGCCGCTGTCGCCGTGGTCGCGGAAATCCGCGAAGCCTTCGGCAACGAAATCGAGTTCGGCCTCGATTTTCACGGCCGTGTCGCGGCGCCGATGGCGCGGATCCTGATCAAGGAACTGGAACCGTATCGCCCCTTGTTCATCGAGGAGCCGGTGCTCGCCGAACAGGCCGAGTACTACCCGAAACTGGCGGCGATGACGCACCTGCCGATTGCCGCTGGCGAACGGATGTTCTCCCGCTTCGAGTTCAAGCGCGTATTCGAGGCCGGTGGCCTGTCGATCGTCCAGCCCGACCTGTCGCACGCCGGCGGGATTACCGAATGCGTCAAGATCGCGGCGATGGCCGAGGCCTACGATATCGGTCTCGCGCCGCATTGCCCGCTCGGCCCGCTGGCGCTGGCCTCCTGCCTGCATGTCGACTTCGTCTCGCGCAACGCCGTGCTGCAGGAGCAGAGCATGGGCATTCACTACAACCAGGGTGCCGAGCTGATGGATTACGTGCTGAACAAGGACGATTTCCGCTTCCACGACGGCTACATGCTGCCGCCGACCAAGCCCGGACTCGGTGTCGAGGTCAACGAGGAAATGGTCGTCGAGCGCAGCCGCAACGCCCCGGACTGGCGCAATCCGGTCTGGCGCCACGCCGATGGTGCGGTTGCCGAGTGGTAAACTGAGGCCCTTTTGTTTACCGCAGGAAAGCCGACTCATGAGTACCACCGCCTCCTCTGTTCCCCAGCTTCTCGCCCTTGACTGGGGTACCTCCAGTCTGCGGGCCTTCCTGATGCGCGACAGCGAGGTGACCGAAACCCGGTCATCCGCCCACGGCATCCAGCACCTGCCGCTTCCCGGCGTTCCCGGTTATGAGAAGGCCTTCGCCGAGATCGCCGGCGACTGGGTCAAGGAATGGCCGAACCTGCCGATCGTTGCCTGCGGCATGGTCGGCAGCGCGCAGGGCTGGAAGGAGGCGCCGTACGTCCGCTGCCCGGCGGACATCAAGACGCTGGCCGGGCAAAGCATCGCCGTGCCGAGCGGTCTCGGCCCGGACATCCTGATTGCCCCCGGCGTGCTGTTCGACGAACCGGACGAACTACCCGACGTGATGCGCGGCGAGGAAATCCAGATCGCCGGCGCCCTGCTGATGAATCCGCAGTGGGCCGTCCGTTCCTGCATGCTCCTGCCGGGCACCCACTCCAAGTGGGCACAGATCGAAAACGGCAGGATCGTCCGCTACGCTACCTATTTGACCGGAGAGTTGTTCGCCGTCCTCAGCAAACACTCCATCCTCGGCCGCCTGATGCCCGCTGAATGTGAGGGCAAGAAGGACACCGACGCGGCGGCCTTCGAACTCGGCCTGGCCACGGCACGGAACAGCGGCCCGGGCGACTTCACCCACCAGATCTTCGGCACGCGCACGCTCGGCCTCACAGGGCGGGTGCCGCCGGCCGGGCTGGCCGACTACCTCTCCGGCCTGCTGATTGGTCATGAGCTGGTTTCCGGGCTGGCCGGTGCCGGCGATCTCGCCTCCGTACCGCTGGTGATGATCGGCGCGCCGGCACTGTGCGAGCGTTACGCCCAGTCGCTCAAGGTCTTCGGCAAGACCGCCGATGCCGTGCTCGACAACACGGCCCCGACTGGCCTGTGGAACCTGGCCCTGGCCGCCGGCCTGGTTGGCGCGAACTGAGCGAAGGAGAAAAAAACATGAGCCAACTTACCGTCGAACAACGTTTTGCTGCCGCCAATGCCCTGTTGCCGCTGGTGGCCATCCTGCGCGGCATCACCCCTGATGAATCGGTCGAGATCGGTCGCCAGCTGTATGAGGCGGGCTTCCGCCTGATCGAGGTGCCGCTGAACTCGCCCGAACCGTTCAAGAGCATCGCCGCGATCCGCCAGGCGCTGCCGGACGATGCCCTCGTCGGCGCAGGCACGGTGCTGACCGTCGATCAGGTTCGCGAACTGAAGGATAGCGGTGGCGAACTGACCGTGATGCCGCACGCCGACACCGCGGTGATCCGTGCCGCCAAGGCCGCCGGGATGGCCTGTACCCCCGGTGTGGTCACGCCGACCGAGGCGTTTGCTGCGCTGGCCGCCGGCGCCGATGCGCTGAAGATATTCCCTGCTGAACTGGTGACGCCGGCGATCCTCAAGGCGATTCGCGTAGTTCTGCCCAAGGGCACGCGCCTGCTGCCGGTCGGCGGAATTACGCCGGACAACATGCAACCTTATGTCGATGCCGGTGCCACCGGCTTCGGTCTGGGGTCGGCGATTTACAAGCCGGGGATGACGGCCGAGCAGGTTGCCGCGGTTGCTGCCCGCTTCGTCACTGGCTGGCGCGCCTTATCCGGCCGCTGAAAGCGCCTCGGTGGAAAGGCGTTGCGCAACGCCCTTCCGTCCAATGACACGATAGACGGCCGTTTCGCCTTTTCCCTTCAGGTAAAGCGTCAGCGGCGGCTGGAAATCGAAGGCGTGGCCGATTTTCCGGTAGGTGCTCTCATCGACGTGGACAATCCCAGGCACGCCTTCGCTGGTGAGCCTGCTGGCCAGGTTGACCGTGTCGCCCCACAGGTCGTAGATGAACTTCTTCTTGCCGACGACGCCGGCGACGACCGGACCGCTGCCGATGCCGATGCGCACATCCAGGTGCATGTCGTTGATGCGGAAGTCGCACTGCAGGAGATTGCGCATCTCCAGCGCCAGATCGACCAGCGCCTCGGTGAAGTCCTCGCGCTGGTCGTTCAGGCCGCCGGCAACCATGTAGGCGTCACCGATCGTCTTGATCTTCTCAAGACCGTGTTTCTCCGCGAGTTCGTCGAACGATGAAAACACCCGGTTGAGCATCGAAAACACCTGCTGCGGGCTCAATCCCTCGGCGATGCGGGTGAAATTGACGATATCCACGAACATCACCGAGACGTCGGCAAAGCCGTCGGCGATCGTCTGGTCGCTGTTTTTCAGCCGCTCGGCGATCGGTCCGGGAAGAATGTTGAGCAACAACCGCTCGGAACGTTCCTGCTCCAGTTGCAGCAAGTGGTGCGCTTCTTCCAGCCGTTGCTGAGCCTTCTGCTTTTCGATGGCTGAGTAGCGCAGCAGCAGGAAAACGATGGTCGAGACGGCGGCGAAGTTCAGCGCGAAAAAGAAAACCGTGGTGCCGGTGGAAATCCTCACCGGTGGCGGCAGGGCGGTGTCGGCGAGATAGAAATCGAATCCGCCCGACAGCGCGGTCAGGAAAACGTAGGCGAAGAACCAGGCCAGCGCTTCATGTGCGCCGATGAACAGGACCGCCCCGATCGGCGCGAGCAGCGCCCACAGGCTGAGGCCGCTCGCTGTGATGAAATTGCCCATGCTCCACTGCGCAACGAACGGCATGAAAAGAAACAGGCCCAGCTGGGTCTGCCGGAAGAGGTCGAAATTGAGCGTCCTGAAATAGATCGCCAGATTGCCGACCAAGAGCAGCTGGAAGACGAACGGGATCGTCGAAGAGAGTTGCGGGCCGAGTTGCCAGTAGATGAACAGCCACAGCATCGACGCGAAGCAGATGAGGCCGGTGGCAAAGATGAGCAACGACTTCTGCAGCTGCAGATCGGCACTGTCCGTCGGCTGGATGCCGGCGTGGCGGATGCGTATGGCGAGGCGGCTGAGGGCAGACATTAAGGCTGTTCGGGAAGGGGTGTCGCCCGGATTTGAAACCAATCGCCTGGCAGGGTCAAGCGAATGACGGACGGGGATATTGTCAGGGGAGCTTGCCGGCGGCGATCATCCGGTTGAAGAGGATGGGGCGGGGAATCCATACAAGCATGTCGTCGAAGGCAGGAGAACGTTCGCCTGCCTGGAACGTGTTGTCGATGGTAGCGTTTTGGCCGTTGGCCACGAGGTCCGGGCCTGTGGAGTAGATGATCGCGACGGGGCCGTCTGTGCTGTTGGTCAGATTGTTACCCGCCGAATCCTGGACGATCAAGGCGGTGGCGGCGGATGCGAGGGTGAATGTGGCACTGGCGTAAGTGTTGTTGACGCGGTAGCGCCAATAGCCGCGGAACGGATCGCCAGTTGCGGAACGCTGCGTTCCCCAAGCGTCGATTTCCCCTATGCCGAGCGTCTTCCACGGAAGATAGCCTTCGACATCGTTGCACGGATTGTCTTCAAGTCCATACTTTGGGTTCGCCGGGTCGATGGTTGATGATTGGCACGGGAGCCTGCCGTAAAGTACGGCGAATCCAAGCAAGGCTTCCTTTATCTCGTTCAACCGTTTACTGGTTTCGCTGGAGTTCTGGATGTCGCGCTGGGTGGAGAGTGGAACCAGCATCCCGCTAATGAGAAGCCCCACAATGACCAGCACGATGGCCAACTCGGTCAAGGTAAAGCCGCTATTCAAATTGGAGCGAGGTCGGAGCTTGTTCATGGCAGGCACCTTATGAGGTCTGTTCCTGGCGAGTGCCAGTCGAATGTCGATGCGCCGGAGAAATCGGCTGCGTTGGCCGTGGGTGTGTTGAAAGACGTGAGGTTTCGTCCTTCGAGATAGTTGCTTGCGCTAGTCCATTGAACCAGAAGAATCGCACCGGATATGGCGGGACGGATCGGCATACTTCCACTTGAGTGGTTTGGCATTTTTGTTGTACTGGCGAATGTAGCGCATGAGCTTTTTGTGCAAGTCGGAGGTGCTGGTGAAGATGCCGCGAGCAATGACGTCGCGCTGGATGCGGCCGAACCAATTCTCGACCTGGTTCAACCAGGAACTGTAGGTGGGCGTGAAATGCATCGAGACGTTGGGATGATCGACGAGGAAGGTATCGACTGCCGCGGTCTTGTGGCTACTGACGTTGTCGCAGATGACGTGAATCTCGCGT
>NZ_JCANUT010000090.1:0-7189 GCF_059569095.1 Propionivibrio pelophilus DSM 12018
ACTTCCTGCACCATCGACAGTTTTCGGCACGCGCCGGGGGGACGTCCACGCAGCCTTTCTGTCAGGGAACCCTCGCCGGCGGTCTGTGCCTTTCGCAACCACGCCTGAACCGTCCGGACATGAACTCCTGCCACCTTCGCCAGTTCAACGCCACTCAGGCCCGACTGCTTCCGCAGTCGAAGCACCATCTTCCGCAGCGTATCTCGCCCCTCATAACCCAGCTTGCGCGCATCAATCTTTTCCATGCGGAAATCATACCGCAAACAGCCTATTTAAGGGCCGGGTTAATAGAACGGCGCAAGGCCTGACCGTCGGATACTGTCAAACCCGGACCGAATCATGGAAATCTCGCTAATCCTCGGCGTGTTCGTCGGCATCATTCTCGGGCTGACCGGCGCCGGCGGCGGCATCCTCGCCGTTCCTGCCCTGGTCAACGGCATGGGATGGTCCGTCCAGGCGGCCACCCCCGTCGCCCTGATCGCCGTGGCCAGCGGGGCGGCGCTCGGCGCCGTCGACGGTCTGCGCAAGAAACTCGTCCGTTACAAGGCGGCGATGGTGATGGTGCTCTGCGGCATACCTTTCACCAAAGTGGGGCTCGCCGTCGCCCATCGGCTCCCGCAGATGCTGTTGCTCGTGCTCTTTGCCAGCCTGACGCTGTATGTCGTCTGGCGGCTCGTCCGTCAAACGATGCGCAAAAATGGCCGGCGCGACGATGACGACCACGCGGTCGCCCGCATCAACCCCGAGACCGGTCGTTTCAGCTGGACATGGAAAACAGCCGGCCTGTTTGCCGGATTCGGCGCACTCACCGGATTCATGACCGGACTGCTGGGAGTCGGCGGCGGCTTTGTCATCGTCCCCGCCATGCGTCGCTATACCGACGCGTCGATGCACGGCATCATCGCCACGTCGCTGCTCGTCATCGCGCTGGTCAGCAGCGGCGGCATCGTCGTCGCTGTCAGCAACGGAGCGACCCTCCCGTCGCCGACAACCGCACTGTTTGCCGCTGCGACCGCGCTGGGCATGCTCATCGGCAGAAAGTTGTCGCCCCGCTTTTCCGAAACTACCATTCAGCGTGGATTTGCCTTTGTCCTGCTGTGCTCGGCGGCGAGCATGCTTTTCAAGGCATTCGGCAGCATCTGATCACGGAAAAACGAAGGAGCGAGCCATGGGACAGCCCAACTCAATGCAGGTTGAAGGATTCTTCGACCCAGCCACCAAGACAATCAGCTATCTCGTGTTCGACGAGAACAGCCGGAAAGGCGCGATCATCGACAGCGTGCTGGATTACGACCCCAAGGCCGGACGCACCAGCACCGCGTCGGCCGACACGATCATCGAGCGCATCCGCGAACTGGACGTGACGCTGGAATGGATTCTCGAAACGCACGTCCACGCCGACCATCTCTCGGCCGCGCCTTATCTGAAGGAGCGGCTGGGCGGCCGGGTCGCCATCGGCGCGCACATCACGGCGGTGCAGAAATTTTTCGGCACGCTGTTCAACGCGGGCACCGGATTCGCCCATGACGGCAGCCAGTTCGACCGGCTGCTCGCCGACGATGAAACCTTCACGATCGGCGCATTGCAGGTGCGCGCCCTCCACACGCCGGGCCACACGCCGGCCTGCCTGACCTACGTCATCAGCGACGGGACCCGCTCGGCCGCCTTCGTCGGCGACACCTTGTTCATGCCGGATTACGGCACGGCGCGCTGCGACTTTCCCGGCGGCGACGCCCGGACGCTCTACCGGTCGATCCAGCGTATCCTGAGCCTGCCCGCGGACACCACGCTCTACATGTGCCACGACTACCTCCCCGGTAATCGCGAACCCCGCTTTGTCGCCACCGTGGCCGAACAGCGTGCCGAAAACATACACGTCCACGAAGGCATCGGGGAGGAGGACTTCGTGACCATGCGCACGCAACGCGACGCCACGCTCGACATGCCGGTACTGATCCTGCCGTCGGTTCAGGTCAACATGCGCGCCGGCCAGTTCCCCGACCCCGAGAGCAACGGCATCCGCTACCTCAAGATTCCGTTGAACGCGGTGTAACCAGCCTGTATTCAGCCAGCGCTTCTTACCACGTTGACGAAAAGCGCCGTGAGGTCGGCGAGTTCACGATAAAACCGGCATTGCGCACCTTCGAGGACAGCGGCCTGGAAGTCCGGCAACCAACGGTCGAGATGGCCGGAAATCAGGTGCTCGCTTAATGCCTCGAGTTCCTTGAAAGCGGCGTCATCGCCATCGCGCAAGGCGGCGGCGCGGCGGAACAACAGGGTGTAAAGAAATTCGAGTTCGACGGCCAAATGGTCGGGAAGGTCGCGAAATTCCGGATCGACCTCGAAGCCGCCGTCAGCATACAGGTCTTCAAGTGCCTGCATGATATCGGTAATCGAGTTGCCCTCCTTCGCGAGCCACGCCGATTCGTAAGGAACGGCCAGCGTCCCGACCGGCCCGAGGAACAGATGCGCGTAGTCGACCAGCAAGTCCTGGGGCGTGACCGATTCGAACGACGACTTGAGTTCCCGCGCCCGCGCCGTGAAATCAGCGTCGATATGACCCGCGGCATCAATCAGCGAGTCGAACAACCGCTCCTCGGAAAACTCCGGAGCGGGTTCGTAGTAACAGGCGGCAAGCAACCGGCACATGTCGGCCAGTGCCGCAGTCCGGACAAATTCTTGAGTAGTCATGGCATTTCCGAGGTCCGAGGGGCTAAAAAATTGACGCGACCGATTATCCACAGGACGTCATCCCGGCAAAAGCCAGGATGACGTCGTCGCCTCTGACGACAGCGGCCTATGAACGCGCGCTGTACTTGCCGACGTAGAAGACGTTCGGACGGGTTCCGGCCTCCGGCTTGAGCACGAAACTCTCTTTCGCGGCCAGCACCTTTGCCGCGTTGGAATTCGGGTCGTCCAGATCGCCGAAGACACGCGCCTCGGACGGGCAAACCTCGACGCAGGCAGGTTGCAGGCCGTTGAGCGTGCGATGCGCGCAGAACGTGCATTTCTCGACAATCCGCTTCTTCCGCAACGGCCCGACGTCCTTCGACTCGAACTCGTTCATCGCCGGTACGGCGGCGCCCGCCTTTTTCGCCGTCTCCGCGCCTGACGATGTTCCGCCGGCGATCAAAGCGGTGCCGTCCTCCCACTTCGGATGCAGCGGCTTGTAGCGCCCGTTGAAGCTGATCACGCTGTACGTCTCGCCGCTGAGGCTAGCCTCGTCGAGTTCTTCGTGGCTGTACGGACAGGCCGTCTGGCACTCACGACAGCCGATGCACAGCGACGGATCGTGCATGGTGATGCCTTCCGGCGTCTTGTACATCGCTTTGTTCGGCTTGACCGGGCAGACTTCGACGCAGGCGGCCTCGGAGCAGTGGTTGCACAGCACCGGCATGACCCAGTGTTTCGTGTTCGGGAACGTGCCTTCGGTCTTCATCATGAAGTCAGCCCAGTTGAAACTCTGGCCGTCCTCGGCATCGCGGTCACGCGTGGTGTTCTCCGCCTTGCAGGCGAAGGCGCAGGCGCCACATCCCACGCAGCGTTGCAGGTCGATAACCATTCCAAATCGCATTTTTATCTCCTAAGCTCGTTGGGTCAGACCGCAACCTTCTGGATGCGCACGCCGGTGAATCCGCCATTGCGCGCCGTGGCGCCGCTCAGGCGGTCGTAGTCGTCGACCAGGATTTCGTTATTGTTGGCGCCCCGCGCCTTCTTGCCGAAATCCTCGGAGGCCACCCGTCCGTAGGCCCAGTGCCCCTGGCCGAAACACTTGGTCACCGTGCCGGGACGCACGCCTTCCCACAGCCGCAACCTGGCAACGATCGATCCGGTGGTCGAACTCACGCGCACCATGTCGCCTGTCTTCAGTCCCAGCTTCGCGCCGTCCGCCGGGTTCATCTTCAGCACGTCGTCCCATGACACGTCGCCGGGATCGACCTTCTTGAACTCCTGGTACCAGGTCAGGTTAGCCGAGCGCCCTTCGCGGTTCAGGCGCGACTTGTAGTCGATGAAGTCGAACGGATACTCGGCCTCGCTGCCGTGCCGTTTCGGCGGCTCATAGTGCGGCACGAAAGCGACGTCGCCGCGCGCCACGTAGCCGGAAACGGTCATGATGTCGTCCACGCTCGTCTCGTACTTCTTGGCATGTTCGAGCAGGCCCTTCTTCGCCGTTTCGCTGTAGAACTCGAACTTCTTGCTGACGGTGTGGAACTTGCCGCCCCAGCCTTTCTTCAGCGTGTATTTCGGACCGCTGAACATGCCGCGGGCGCGGTAGTCGTCCCAACCCTTGAGCGGCGCATCGCCCTTGACCGGCTCCTTGGGCATCCACAGCGTCGCGCTGCTCATCTTCGCGGCGATGATCGAAAACTCCAGCGCATTGGTCGGATGCTTGCCGGTTTCCGGGTCCTTGAACTCCTTCGAGTAATAGTCGAACAGATTGGAAAAGCCCTTTTGCTTGAGCTTCTCGGCCAGCAGCCACATCACTTCGGTTTCTTCCTGCTTCACGTCCCACAGGCGCTTGACAGCCCCCTGCTGCAGCGAGGCGTAGCCGTGGCCGTTGCCCATGTTGGTGATCACCGACCAGCCTTCGGCGGAGTTGAAGGTTGCCGGCAGGACGATGTCGGCGAACTGGGTCATTTCGGAGGCGTTGGTCACCATGTGCACGAAGAACGGCACCTTGGCCATCGCCCGGTCCCAGCGATCGGTCCCGGTGGCCGAGAAATTGAAGTTCGACCACGAGGACAGGAACACCTTGACCGCGCCCGGATCCTTCAACAGTCCGTTAGCCACGTTGTTGGTCACCACACCACTGCCCGGCTTGCCGCCCATCATCGCCGGCATGTCCTTGGCGCCGCGTCCGTCGAGCTTCTTGCCCTTGGCCATTTGCTTGGCCAGGTCATCGACGTATTTGTCCATGCTCGGGAATTTGGCGATCGGCACGCTGCTCGACTGCCAGACACCACCTTCGACGTCGATCGATCCGAGCAACCCGTTCAAGGCATGCACGGCCATTGCGGCGTAGGTGCCGCGGGGCGTCATCGCGGCACCCGGCCCCATCCAGACGATCGTCTTGGGCGCCGCCTTGCCCATCGCCCGCGCCACGCGGACGATCTGCTCGGCGGGAATCAGCGTTTCCTTCTCGGCCCACGCCGGCGTACGGTCCTTGAGTTCCAGATTCCACCACTTGATCAGGCCGTGGGTTTCCCTCTCCTCGAATTCTTCCTCGCCAACGGTCTGACCGGCCTTGAAACCGCCCCAGAAGCTCTTGAAATCGCCGACGAATTCCTTGTTCCACATCCCCTCGGTCAGCAGCACATGGGCGATTGCACCGGCGAGCGCGCCGTCCGTGCCGGGTTTGAGCGGAAGCCATTCCTGTGCCTTCGCCGCCGAGTTGGACAGGCGAGGATCGATGGCGATGATCGTCCCTCGCGCCATAATTTCATGGAAGTAATGGATGGTATTCGGCACCATGCGGTTGGAAGCCAACGGATCGAGCCCCCAGATCACCAGGCAATTGGTATGGGCCAGATCGTAGTCGCGGTAGCCAAAGAACCCCTGGGTCAAGCCAGGCCCCATCTTTTCCGCTTCGGCGCAAATGGCGCTATGCGAGAAGTAATTTCCGGTACCGAAGACCTTGGGTAACGTCCCATACAGTAGGTTGGTCGAAGTCGCCGAGTAGCGGCCGCGCATGTACATGAACTTGTGCCCCTCTTTCGCACGGCGCAGTTCCATCATTTTCTCGGCGACCGTGTCCATTGCCTCATTCCAACTGATCGGCACGAACTTCGGATCGACGCCCCGCCCCTTGACCGGATTGGTCCGTTTCATCGGCACCTTGACGCGATCGGGGTCATAAACTTGCTGCGTAATCAGGTGACCGCGTGGGCAGCAGTAACCATGATTAGTCTTCGACAGGGGATTGCCACGTACCCGCACGGCGCGTCCGTTCTGAACAAAAATCTGGACCGCGCACCACTGCGTGCAGCCCTGACAGGTACTGCCGATCCACTCGCCCCTTGGCGCGCTACTGCCGTTGACCCGGCGTGGAATCATCGCCGCCGAAACAGGTCGCAATACCGTCGTCGAACACCCCGCCGCCAGCAGGCAGGCAGTCGCCGCCGAAAACTGGATGAATGATCTTCTCGTCAGTTTCATTTGTTTGCACCTCGCTGTGACTGTGACAATTCGGTTTTTCGGGTTGCTCCTACTTCAACGACAAGATCCACTGGATCATGTTGGAGATGGCGGCCTGATCCTTGGACTTGACGGTCTTATGCTCCTCCTCCGTGCCGTCTTCTAGTTTGACCTTCTGGCCGGTGGTGATCTGCGCCAGGATCTTCGCTTCGCCGTCCGCCTTGCCCGCGTGCTTCTTGGCAATGTCCTTCAGCGAGATAGCGTCCTTCTTCCTGTCGATGGCGTGGCACTTCAGACAGCCCTCCTTCTTGGCCAGTGCTTCCGCGGCCGCGACATCGACGGCCTGGACCGGCGCGCTGAGCAAGGTGGCTGACAGGCCGGCCGCGGTCAGGATCAGGGATGCTTTCATTTCGTTTCTCCTATGAGGTCAATTGGTCGGTACCGGTGCGGCCTCAGTGCTCGTGCCAGCCGGTGATCATCATCTTGAACATCTGTCCGACGGTCTTGCCGGTGGTGCCCAGATAGATGTGCGAGAGCAGGAAGAGCAGCAGGGCCACCGCCGCGAGGTAGTGCAGCAAGGCGATCGGCAGCAGCCCGTCGAAGCCGAACAGGGTGTCGGGGGCGAACTGCGGGTAGAGGTAGATCAACCCGGTCAGCAGAATCACCGGCAGGAGCAGGTACATGACGCTCCAGTAGGTGACGGCCTGCAGGGCATTGAAGTGTTCGTCCCTTGAGGGTTCGTGCGGATGCGGTTCGCCGCGGAAGATGCCGATGCCGTACCAGCGCGCCTGCCGGAGGATGCGCTGCAAAATGCCGGGGGGCTTGGGGACGAACTGCCACCAGTTGCCGGTGACGATGTTGGCGACGACGAAGAACAGGCAGGCGAGAATCAACAGGACGCCGGCGGTGTTGTGGATGCGCACGGCCAGCGCGAAATCGACGAGCGGCAGGGCCGGGTCGGCGAAGTGGATGCTCAGCCCGGTGACGCTGAGGGTGAGGATCAGGGCGGCGTTGATCCAGTGCCAGATCCTGATCCAGGGGGCGATGAGGTACT
>NZ_JCANUT010000091.1:0-6974 GCF_059569095.1 Propionivibrio pelophilus DSM 12018
AAGCAAAGCTGGAGCGACGTCATGGCTGCCCTGCGCGAAGGCATCTGGGCCCTGTTCCTCCCCGGCATCATCATCTTCGGTCTGAAGTTCGGCATCTTCACCCCGACCGAAGCCGCCGTCGTTGCCGCCGTCTATTCGCTCTTCGTCGCCATCGTCATCTACCGCGAACTCAAGATCAGCCAGGTCTTCGACGTGCTGGTCACCGCCACCAAGAGCACCGGCATCGTCATGTTCCTCGTCGCCGCCGCCCTGGCCGCCGCCTGGCTGATCACCATCGCCGACCTGCCGGGCGAGATGGTCGAACTCTTGAAGCCATTGATGGGCAACCAGACGCTGCTGATGCTCGCGATGATCGCCATCCTGTTCGCCGTCGGCTGCGTGATGGACCTCTCGCCGATCATCCTGATCCTCACCCCGGTGCTGCTGCCGGTGGCCCGGCAGGCCGGGATCAACGAAGTCTACTTCGGTGTGATCTTCGTCGTCTGCGGCTCGATCGGCCTCATTACCCCGCCGGTTGGGACCGTGCTCAACGTCGTCGCTGGTGCGACCAAGAGCAACATGACCCAGGTGGTCAAAGGTGTCGCGCCGTTCCTGCTCTCGCATCTCGTCATCCTAACCTTCCTGATCCTTTTCCCGGCGCTGGTCATTGTGCCCGGACGGTGGTTGAGCTGACTGGCACCCAAGGCTGCGGGCGCGTAACGGCCGCAGGAGTCAAGCAGTATCCCAGAGCGGCCGGCCGATAAACTCGGCCAATTTGGCCGCGTCATCGCGCAGACGCACGATGTTGCCGTGATCGCAGAGGTTGATTCGCTCGCCACTGTTTAGCACCAGATTCAATTCATAGCTGACGAACGACCGCGTTTTGCCACTGCCGCTCCCACCGCCACAGTATTCAGAAACAATCTGGAGGGCATGGATGCTATCGAAGCCTGCGCGCAGCCCTCCGCCCGAGTAAACACGGTGAATGCCGTCAAACGCCATCGTCCCGAGGTTACGCGCCGCGTAATACACCCCAATGAATGAAAACACCCCGCACCCAGCAATGATTAGCAACATCGCCGGCGGAATATTCCGGAAGGAAAACGGATACTTGAGGTAAAACAGCGCCGCCATCAGTGGCCCGGCGCAAACAAATGCCGCAGAGAACAACCAGGAGGCCAGGGTGGGCCGAAACAATAGCCGTTGCATTCCGTCCGGAACGAGCCGATGCGTCCGGAAGTTTGTTCCGCCACGCTTTGCCGGACGCCAGGTCGTTTTCAGCGCAACGGGGTCATTCAGGGATGCCGGATCAAAACGCTCGACGTTACGCACCAGATGAGTAATCGCCCTGACCAACGTTTCGAACATGTAATTCGCTCCCGGTGTTGTTTTCTGGTCTTTACCGAAATCACGCAGAGTTTTCGCTACAGTTTCAGCGAAAGTGCGGTGCGATGGCAACACTCGGGAACCTGCAGGGCGAATCATCCCGGCCCGATTCAGACTAATGACGAACGAATCCGTGGGAGCGGGCTTGTGATCGAAAAAGGCCCCGTGGGTCGGCGCCTGTCAATGCTTGCCTATACAGCCAGACGCAGTATTTTTAGCGGCGGATTGGCATCGTGGCTGGGAAAGTCCTCTTCGGGATCGATCCACTCGGCGTGGAGGATCGGTCGCCCGGCTTTGCGGGCGCTACGCTCCAACTGGTCAAGCCAGGCCATTCGTTCCACCTGGGCGACGTTGTTGCAGCAGTAGAGCGCCCCCCCTTCCGCGGTGGACAACAGGGCAGGCTTGAACACGGCCGCGTAATCATTCACCAGATCAACTACACCGAACATGCTTTTGGCGTAACGAGGCGGGTCGAGAAAAACCAGATCGAACTGCTGGGCGGCCAGCTTGGGAAAAGCGGGCAGTTTCTTCCGGCGAACCACCGGGTCTTGACCGATCCCCGAATACTGCCGCGCGGCAGGAAAGAAGTTGCTCTTGATGAAGCGAACGGAAATGGGAATCCGATTCAAGCCGGCATTTTCCTTGCCAACGGCCAGGGCGCTTTCCGCGAAGTCAATATTGATAACTTCCCGCGCCCCGGCTACCGCGGCGGCAATGCCGACGCCGCAGGTATAGGCAAAGAAATTAAGCACACTCTTGCCCTTCGCCTCCTGGATGACACGCCGGCGTCCTGCCCGCAGGTCGAGGAAAAGCCAGGGATCCTGCCCGCCATGGCGGGCGCGGAAACGATAATTGACCCCCAATTCGCAGAACGTGCGGGGCTGCTCTGCCAAGGCCAGGGCGTCCGGGGAAAGTGGATTGGACACCCGGGAATGGCGCGTGCTGCGATCATTGTAGAAAACCGCCATGTCCGGCTGCAGCGCCAGGTAGAACGCTTCGATTTCCGCCAGTTCTCCATCCTGAAGCGGCTGGTGAAATGTCTGGACCAGCAGGCTATCGCCGTAGCGGTCGATGGCCAGCCCGTCACGCCCCTCCGCGCTGCCGTGGAACAGCCGGTAGGCATTCGTGCCTTCGCTGGCGCAGCGGGCAAGCAAGGCTCGGCGGGCGGCATAAGCGGCGGAAAGAAGTTCGGAGAGGGAAATTCCGGATTGGGGCATGGAGACTCCTGAAGACGCGACGGCGCTCATGTGGGGGGGCTGAGTTGTGTCTGCAGGCGCCCGACGACATCGGCGGCGCCCCGGACCCGGAAAATGGCGCCCTCGCTGTCGGCGCGTTCTTCGAGCACCTGGCAGCTTCCGTAGAGTTGGCCGCGGAAGTCCTGTGCCGACCAGGGAAGAAAGAGCTCGGCTTCGATCAGCTCCTGCTGAAAGAAGGCGACGATGGTCCGGTGCAGTTGCGCCACATCGTCGGGACAACGGGCGCTCATCACGATGCAGTTCGGGTATCGGCTGCGTAATTCCGCTTCCCGTTCAGCCCGGGCGGTGGTATCGCCGACATGATCGATCTTGTTGAAGATCCGCAGGCGAGAGACCTTGTCAGCGCCAATTTCCTGAAGCACCCGGTCGGTGACCTCCAGCTGCCGCTCGAAGCCCGGATCACTGGCATCGATGACATGCAGGAGAAGAGAGGCGTCCAGGGCCTCGTCCAGAGTGGACTTGAAAGATGCCACCAGCCCGTGGGGCAGGTTCTTGATGAAACCCACCGTGTCGCTGACCAGCACACGGGGAACGCTCTCCGGGAAAAGGGTCCGTACCGTGGTATCCAGGGTGGCGAAGAGCTTGTTGGCCACCAACACCTCGCTGCCCGTGAGGGAGCGCATCAGTGTGGACTTCCCGGCGTTGGTGTAGCCGATGAGCGCCACGCCGGCGAGCCCTTGGCGTTCCTGGCGACGGGTGCACTGGGTCTTGCGCTCGGCGTCCATCGCCATGATGTCCAGCTGCAATTCGGCAATCCGGTCGCGGATCTTGCGCCGATCCAGCTCCGTGTGTGATTCGCCGGCCCCGCGGCCGCCAACGCCGCTGCGTTGCCGCCCCTGCGGGCCCGCCAGCTTGGCGGCCTCCCGCAGCCGCGGCGCCATGTAACCCAGGCGGGCGATTTCAACCTGGGCGCGGGCAGCCCGGGAGCGCGCGTTGCGATGGAAGATCTCCAGGATGACCATGGTGCGATCCATGACCTCGCAGCCGGTTTCCTGTTCCAGGTTGCGGGCCTGCGAGGGGGATATCTCATGGTCGACGAGAATGGCATGGACTTCACCGGAATGGGCGCGCGCTGGCTGCGCCATCCCCTCTGCCCCTGCAGGCTCACACTCGTTGTTGATGAAACAGCGAATTTCATCACGCTTGCCGATGCCGAGATAGCTTGTCTGATCGAAGTTCTGGCGCTTCTGGACGAAGGTCCGCACCACAGTAAAACCAAGGGTTTTCGCCAGCTCGCGCAACTCGGTCAGGGATGCGTCGAATTCGGCATCACTGACGGATGGCAGCTGGACGGCCGCTACGACAGCCAGTCTGGGCTTCTCGTTGTCTTCTCTTTGCATTTCGCTCGTATTTTTGTCGCGGGTGCCATCGAGGCACGGGTCATTCGATCGGGGCAAACCCATAGTACGAACCATAGGCCGACGGCGCCGGTTCGTAGGCCGCCACCTTGATGGCGTCAGCCAGCGTGACCTGGTTGGTGAAACCGTCAATGCCGCCTTCCTCAGACAGCCATCTCGCTTCGACCTCCCTGTCGCTTAATCCATTGAGGCTCAGGTTCCTGTCAAAGCGCTCCGAGCGGTACTCGAAAGCCATGTCATGAGCGATGAACAGGGTGTGTGGACAGGCGGTGATGCGTGTCTCGTCAACCGGATCTGCCCCCATGACCCGAGTGCCGCAAAAGGGACAGTGCACCGGGGTGTAGTAAAAAGTCTTGAGTTCGGTTCGCTGGATGGCGTTTTTCATCGGGTACTCCTTCTTGTTTTGGAACGATCGGCGTTGGCTAGTGCTACGGTCAGCCCAGGGCAGGGAACCTGCCCGGCGGAGGCAGTCCCAACCGGGATTTATCGTGAAACGACCTGGAGACGACAGAGGTCTGAGCGGGAAAGTCCTGCCAACTCGCCGACCACTCGGCTTATCCCCTGGCCCAATAGCCACCAGGCGTTTGCATACGGCAGGACGGTAATGCCTGAATCATGGCAAAGCTGCAGTGCTTTTTCTCTTTGTATTTCAATATTCATTCAATGATTTTCAAATGACGCGGCTGGATCAGCGACGTCGGGTGGTCGGCTTTGGGGATCCCCCGTTGGATATGCCGGAAAGTGATACGTCCCTTGCTAAGGTCACACGGGGACAATTCGTGGGTGACAAGAAAGCGCGAGTCCGGCACTGCGTCCGAAACGACGCATTGCATTTCAAGCAACTTTTCTTTGACCATGATGGCCGCATGGAAAAAGCCCCTGCGGCCAGGATATTTGAAGGACATACAGCCTGATGTACAAGCTGCATTCGGAGGTCAAGCGCGCTAAGTATCGCTCGCCTGCTTGCTTTAAAAACCGGGGGTTAAACAGAAGCTGATGCGCTGACCTTCGGCCAGTACCATGTAGTCGAGAACGTTCGAATCGTTAAACCACTTGATGGTTTTCGTTGCCATATCTTGACTCTCGCAAAAATGAAAGAACCGACCACCCCGGGGTGGAACGAGATCAAGACGGCGAGGTAAGGCAGGGGGAGTGGCAACGCTGAGGTGCGAGGTCGAAACCGACGAGACAACAACACTACTTGAAATCCGGAGCGGCGCACAATACGCCCTATAGTGCCAAATAGCAAACGGTGTGCAGCCAAGATTTTTGGCAGACGCAAAACCTGCAACGCAGTCAGCGCAAAAAAAAAGCTCGGGAGGGATCCTGATAGCTCAGCCGAATGGAGGCTATAAGTCCCCTTCGAGCCCCGCCCCCCTCGCCGTATCGCTCACCCCGCTGCCACGCCATAGATCTCTGCGGCCACCCCGCGCAAGTGCCGCAACAGCAGATTGGCCCCTTCGCTCAACACCTGGTCGCGCGAGGTGATGATGCCGAAGCGCTCCATCCGGCAGGGAATATCGATCGGCAGGATCGCCAGTTCGCCGGTGGCGACGTAGTAGCTCGCCACCTCGACCGGCATCACGTGCAGGAAGTCGGTCTGCTGCAGCAGGCTCATGGTCACCGACATCGCCGTCGTTTCGACGACGTTCGACGGCATGTCGAGGTCGGCGCTGCGGAACAACATGTCGAAGCGGTTGCGCAGGATGCTGCCGCGGGCGGAAAGAATCCATTTGGCCTGCGACAGCTCTTTCAGCGTCAGGCCTTCTCGAGCGGCGAGTGGGTGCCCGCGGCGGCCGACCACGCACACTACCTCCTCGGTCATGTCCTCGTAGAGCAGGCCCGGCTCGTCCTCCTGTTCGAGAATCCGGGCCACCAGGAAATCGAGACGTTCCTGCTTGAGTCCAACAACCAGATCGTTGCTGGTACCAACCTCCACGCCGATGCACAGGTTCGGCGCCTCCTCCTTGGCGCGGGCGATGGCTTGCGGAATCAGGGTCATCGCCGGCGCGACGATCACGCCGATATTCACATGCCCTGACAAGCCGGCGCGCAACGAGGCAATCGAATCCTGCCCGTGCGCCAGGTGCGCCAGCGCCATGCGCACGTGGCGGATCATCGTTTCGCCATACACCGTCGGACGCACGCCGCGCGGCAGCCGCTCGAACAGCGGGACGCCGAGCAGGTCCTCGATGTCCTTGAGCATCTTCGAGGCGCCCGGCTGCGTCATGTTCGCCTCGTCGGCGGCCTGATGCATGTTCCGCGTCTCATCCAGCGCAATCAGCAAAAACATGTGCCGCGTTTTCAGGCGCGTTCGCACCCGGCGCGCCACGTCATTTTCGTTCATCGTCATGATGTTCCCCCTCCACGCGCTCGCTCTGATTATTGCGTCGCCACGACGAATCCGAAAGTTGCCGTCATACCGGCGGAGGCCGGTATCCGGTATCGGAGAGCAACCGCCGACTGGACCCCGGCCTTCGCCGGTATGACGAATTTATACATCTTCAGGCTTCATCGATAGCGCAGGCCTAACCGATACCAACAATGGTATCGGAAATTACGATTAATTCATTTGTTTTGTATTTTCCGAATCCTTAATCTCGCCAGCACAAAAACAACAACGCATCAACGAAAGCGCTCGCGGGGTCCTTTTTCCACGCATCTCGATCAACCGTTGCACACGACACTATAGATTCGGCCCGAATAACGCTTGAATTTCGGGTTATTGTCCCGACATGGGAATGATGGAAACGACAGAAAAAGAAGTTCAAACGCTGGAGCAGTTGTATGCCCTACGCAAGCAAGCGGTCCGGCTGCACAAAAGCGGGATGCGTGTGATGCAGATTGTCACGGCGACGGGGCTCAGCTGGCCGGGCGTACGCATGGCCCTGGACTTGTACGAAGCAGGCGGCATGGTCGCCTTGAAGCCCTCCGTACGCGGGAAGAAACCGGGTACGGGTCGAAGCCTGTCAGCGGAACAGGAACAGGCCCTTCA
>NZ_JCANUT010000092.1:0-6929 GCF_059569095.1 Propionivibrio pelophilus DSM 12018
TACTATGGCCTTTGCTGACTTCTCGCTCCGTGGTCCCACGTCGCCCTTTCAGGCACAAGGCGAGATCTCCCCGGGTAAGAACGCACTCCTTCTCTGCACAACCGCCAGATCTACGCCGCTTCGTCTTGATCACGAGAGCTTCGCGGTCCTTTGCCCGCTCGCCCTGCTCGGCAGCGCCTTCTATCCGGTTCTTGTCCATCGGCTCGCAGATTACGATCCACGCTTCCTTCCCACGCTCGGTCACCCTCACGCAGTTGCGCTTCACTTCGTTCGCTGTGATCAACTTACGGCGGGACTTGCACCCGCAGGAGTGCGCCCGTGCCGGGCGCACAAAGCAAAAAGGCCAGTCCGAAGATTGGCCTAAATGCTTGATTCTATTGGTCGGGGCGGCGGGATTCGAAGACGCAACCACCCCTAGTGTTTGCAAGGCCTACAGGCCAATTCTACAATTTTGTCCCACATTTGTCCCAGCGACGTCGGCATTTTGCGTCTGCTTGGACAGCTCCGCCATGAACGACTGAATAGCAATTTCATCCTGCTCATTGTCCGACTCCTCTTCGCTATCGTCCTCCGAGTAATCAACCGCGACGTCACCGGCACGCGCATCGAGTATCGAGCGCAGACGTTGCCACTTCTCTGACTGTGCCGCCGCAACAAGAGTGCCTGCCGCTTGAAGTCCGCCTGACGGAATCCAGTGGCCGTACACCTTGATGAGCATTGACCAGTCTGCGTGGCCCATTTGTTGTGCGACATACATCACGTTCTCGCCGGACGACAGATGCATCGATGCAAACGTGTGCCGCGTTTGATAAGGGCGCCGATAGCGTATGCCAGCAGCCGCCAAAGCTCGTTTCCAGCGTCTTGTGATTTTGCTTTCGTTTTTCCACCGCTGCTTCGTGAACGGGTTGGGAAAGACCCAGCCACCAGGTGCACCAAAAAGTGCAAGTTGTGCTTCCAGTGCAGCTTTTGCGGGGGGCAGTAGGTGAACCCACCTTTGCTTGTTAGTCTTCGTCGTTTTTAGGACGCCGCGAGATACTGAGCGACGGACCAATATGCGATTCTTGTCGAGTTGCAAATCGCTTGCGCGTAGTCCGATGATTTCGCCTGTTCTGAGGCCGGTCCAGAAGGCAAAAGTCATCTGATTGCCCATGGGAGCATCGAGGTGGAGAATGATTTTCTCGATTTCATCAGTTGTGAACGGGTCGGGCGCTTTTTCGTCTTTCAAAAAGCCAACAACGTCACCTTCGGGCAGCGGGGCATCCAAATCAGCTTCTACATCTTCGGAGGTTTTCGTTCGTGCGTGGCTTGTCTGTACCAGCGGCTTAATTGTTGCAAACGGATTTATTGGTAGGTTTTTCAGCATGACCTCGCGAGTCATCGCACCGCGTAGCGGAATCATCAAATTGTCAATACGCTTGCCTTTTAATCCCTCGTCCAACAATTGTTGTCGCATTGCGCTAATCATCACGTCTGTGACAAGCGTAATAGGAAGTTGGCCGAAAATGTGGTGGTCATGCGGGTTAAACGGTCGTGCTGGGCCCCCTTCATGTTGCTTGAGAAAGAGGCGTTGGTCGACGACGTGGTCTTTGGTGAACGGCACATAGTCGGACGCAGCGACCACAGACGCGCAGAACTTGAATATCTTGAGCTGATTGCGAATCTCACGGTCGTAGTCATTTGCCGAGTTCTCGCCGATGGTATTCCGTCTCGACTGCATCCATTCGTCCAAAGCGATTCCGACTGTTCGAACAGTCTCAACAGCTACCGATTTCGGCTTTATTTTTCTGCTCAGTGGAAATTCTTCGGCGTACTCGTCGTCGCTGAATTTTCCGAGTGTGATAAGTTGCTGTACACGTTCCAGTTTTCTCGCGACTTCTTGGACGAAGGCTACTGTCGGCGTCCCTCGTAAAGGTTCCGATACGCGGGTACCGTTGTATTGGAAGCGAATCTCGACGCTTTTTCGGTTGCGTATGCGAATTCCCGGTGGAATCAGAATGCCTACTGGGTGCTCAGCGCATTCAGAACCGGGGTAGTGGGTCGCCCCCGGCGGTACAGCCAATGAGGCATTTTTTTCGAGAATCGATTTGGGTCTTGACGACGGGAATCCCTTAGGCATTTAGACCTCCCGACATCCAATTCTGGATTGACACGAGGTTGAATACCAAGCGATTGTCGGGCGCTTTTCGCCAGTGAACGCCTTCTCGCCAGACCCCGAGCCATTTCTTTTTGCGGATTGCGTCGTCTGAATAACCCGTGTATTCGACGACTTTCTCAATCGTCACCCAGTGCGACTTCAGTTTGAATTCATCGATGACTAGACCGCTCGCTTTCATGCAATTTCTCCATTGAAAGCGACGTGTAGCAAACCGCGACTTGCGGTCGTTTTTAGGGCTTTTTAGAGATGATGCTCGATGCGCTAAGCGGCTGAGGCGTGGGCCAAGCGCCGCTGTAGCTTGAGGGCGGTCAAGGGGGGGGCAATAAAAAGGTGTGTGAGGGGGCGGAAACGAGAACAGCGGGCGCACAATACCTCCAACAAACATGTTGAAAGCATAGGTGCGTGCTTGGCCCGAGCTGTATTAATCCAAATTAGAGCCGAAACATCAGAAAACAACCGTTTTCACCATCAAGCATTATGCTTGGCGCGCGATAGGCAACGGTAGCCCTTGGCTCTTTGCTAATCGTACTAATTTATGGGGTCGTCGGCAATTAGCACTGGGAGGACTCGGCTAACGCTGTCCTCGGAACAGTCACCCGCGCGCTCGCAGTTCATCAATATGTGCGCTGAGTCGCCCTAGAGAAACATCCCGTTTGAGATGCGCGTAGTGCGCTATTACAGTTTCCAGTCGTTCATTGAGCAGCTCCGCCACAGTCAGGAAATCGTTGGGGTGTTTTGTAAGCCAGGCAGTCGCAACGAGATGCCTGATGCTATGAGGGCCAAAGCCGGGGCATCCGGGGATTAACCGCTTCGACAGCTCGAAAACGCAGCTATCCAAATCTGCCCAAGGACGCTCGGAGGGAGTGGCGACAAGGAAATATGGATTTGTAACCCCTTTTAGGATGACCGGTCGAAATTCCTCAATGTAGGAATCAATCATTTCTCCAACCCAGTTGGTAATTTCGACGTCGTATGGCCTATGGCGCAATTCTTGAGCCCCGTTTTTTATCAAGACACTTTCAAGTCGCAAGCGCCAGGTTCCGTCGCTCTTCCGATAGACATTGCCTTGGTTGTTGGGGAGCCAAGTGAGGGTGCTCATTGTTCTGAGTCGTAAGGGATTGGACGCAAGAAAAGCAAATAGAAGGGCATTGCGTCGATGGCGTGCTTCGACCACTCCACCAGGAACTGAACTAGCGGCGAGTTGCTCAATGCTACGAACAGTGTTTATTAGCGGGAGTAGTGGGTCTGTGGAACTCAGTAAGCTGGCTATTGGCTCCGAGGGCTTACGATTATTGTCCGAGGAGTCTTGAATCCATGCGTCAGCCACAGCAGATGTTCTTGCGCATAGGCTTCTCCACGATTCTTCTGATGTTGGTCTGACCGAGTCCGGTAACTGTAACCGCAGTTCTGGGTGCCACCATAGGAAACCGCGTTCGGGACGTGTGAGTTGATTTACCAAGCGGGAAAACCCCGCTTGCCCGCCGTGTTTTAGTCCGTCTGAGCGCTCTGTCAGAAACTTGAGATAGCCTTCTATAAGAGTTGCTTGGCAGAACCATGCAAGGGTTTGCACGTCCTCATGCGCATATCCGCCACCGCCATGTTCGCTCGGACGTCGAATCCATCCAAGATATCTCCGAACAATACCCAGCGCCCACTCAGCGGTTGGGCACGAAAGATTTCCGCGCATGGCAAGCTTCGGGCAGCTAGTGCTAGTACCCGGCGGTAGCAAACGCCAGCTGCGTTGTCCTTTGTAGTGTCGTGTGGAGGCGTGTGACGTCTTTTCGTCAAACCAGAGCGTCCACTCATTTCGCAGCGCGGCGGTCATCTCTGCTTCGGGTAATGCGTACGGGTCTCGTATACGTCTGCTTAGTTGTGCTCTGTATGCAATTTCACAAGGCTTTGTGTTTTCACTATGCAAACTCGGTTTTACCGGCTTTACGAGTGAAGTCAGCTCGTCACGTGGGAGTTCCAATGCGGTTTCAACTCGACGTAGGGATGGGATGCTGTTCTGGCTTGGAATGGCTCCTCTGAGCCAGCGGCGAATAGATGTAGGGCTAGCGTTACTTCTTTTCGCGAGTTCTTCCGCGGTGGTTCCTAGTCTCGCGAGAGCAAAGCGTAACCGGTTGCCGAGTTCGGTATCGTTATCAACGACGGGGGCGCTTGATTTGGATTTGCTCTCTTCGAAGAGGCGACGCAGCAGGTTTAAGTGTGAGCGGCGGTCGCGTTTCGTTCGTCCAGCGACTGTGATTTGGCTGAGATATTGATTAGATTTCTGTTCGTATCCCGAAGCGAGTTCGATGCCCACGCGCGACTCGAGCGGCTTTCCGAGGAACGTTAGGTACGAGTTTAGTGTGCTGAGGTGATTGCGATAAGTTTGTGGTGATGCGGACGTTACCTCGTTGGTTGAGTCAATGATGACGTTGAAATGGCTTTGTAGTTTGCTGATGAGTTCTTTGTAGGTGATATTCAAATTCTGCTCCAAAGGTGAGCTCGTGTAGCCAAAAACAAATGAACTGACCTCGGGAATAACGTTACAAGCCGTCGTTACCGTATAACGATAGTGTTGTAATGCATTGTATTCTTGGGTTTTTCTTTTCATAAATTGTCCTCCGGATTTACAGTCTGGAGAACGTCTTGACGTTACAGACTTGGCGTACGAGAAAGTTGTTGGTGCTGACCTATAGCCAACCGGTTTTATATTTCGACTATCGATGAGTTAGATGTGAGTTGAAACGAAGTCAAGCGACAGGGCCAGTTGCTATACAAATGGCAGGAATATCCTGCCTTTTGGAAAGGCAACGACATGAAAGAAACTGAGCAGCTGAGTGGGAAAGAGCTCGAAGAGGCATTCGTACGGTCTGCATATGGCGAAGTGATTGGAGGCGTGGATGGCCCTCTAGTCGCTTTGGTAGCGGACGGCACAGTTGCCGTTTTCGCCGATAAGGCAAACCCTCCCGAAATATTGATTTGTGACATTTCGGGCGATGAGGCGCTCGCTGTTTTCGGTATTTTGCAGAAGCACGGCGCCTCATTTGAGGCAGACCCGCACCATTCTGCACAGGTACGATGCAGTATCTTCGATACTGTCGCAGTAGGCGAAAGCTATCTGATAGCAGGAATGCGCGCCTTTGTTATGTATGCAGCAAGCAGAAAACTAAAGGCGTAAGTGATTAAGGCGGGCCTACTGGCCCGCCATTTTTTCGCGGCTTTTCGGCTGGCGCTCTGCTCGAAGCAGGGCTGGTTTGAGCACGGATGCGCATTTCATTCAAAAGTCATCAGCCATGACATGTCGCTCACCCGAGTCTTCTAAAACACCTAGGTTCTAAAAGTACCGCCAACTATCGGTGGTTAGACGGGGTTCCCGATTCTTCGGAAGAACTCTGATGACCATCCACAGCCACGCCCACCGCCCTAGGGGGCAACAATGCTTTACCAACACGCCTGCTCAACTCACTGCGAACTATCGAGATAGTGCATCTGCTGCGCGGAAGCTGAGCGTCTTGCAGCCGTGCAACAGCAGTTTTTCCGAAGGCAGTGTCCGCTTGGGCGGACGCGTTGGTACGAGTGTTACCCCGTTGAACGCAATGCTTTGCACTTGCGTCACCGACATCTAGCTGTGACGCTTTCCGCGCTCATACTGCCGCGATTGCCGAGGCGTCCTTACTGTACGAATGACCTTTCGCGCGGTTTGCGCATCCGTTCGGCCGACGATGCGCGCCATTTTCGTTATCTGCAAATTAACCCGCACGTACTGAAACATTGGCTGGTTTTCGACATCGACTACCCTTGTGGGGGATTCTCTTGGGAACGGTCGCATGTCGCCCCTCCGAATCTCTTTTGCACGAATCCGGCAAACGGACACGCCCATCTCGCGTACTTGCTATCGACGCCTGTAGTCACATCGGAACTCGCTCGCGAAACACCGCTTCGATACGCTGCCTCAGTTGAAACGGCATATGCACTTGCATTGCGCAGCGACCGAGCGTTTGGCGGATTAATCACTAAGAATCCGCTTCATTCTGCGTGGAAAACACTCTTTCTTCACGCTCACGCGTACGAACTGGGCGAACTTGCGGACTGGGTTGTACTCCCACGACGGCCCCCTAGGCGGGACTCGGCGACGTGGGGGTTGGGGCGTAATGTCCAGCTCTTCGACGAACTTCGCACGTGGGCATACAACTGGGTTCGTACCTACAGGAATAACGATGCAACACTTGAGCAGTGGTACGCGGCACTACTGCACGAAGCAGCTGCGATGAATTCCCGTTTTAGCGTTCCGCTCGGGTTTTCCGAGGTCTGTGCAACGACCAAATCCATTGCGCGCTGGACCTGGCGACAGTTCACAGAAGAAAGATTTCGGGCGATTCAGCGTGCTCGCGGTCGGAAGAGCGGAGTAGCTCGTCGAAAAAACTCTGCTGAAGAAAGGAAACCATGGCTTACGGAGGGAATCAGCCGTAGTACCTATTGCTCCGGCCCGATGAAGTATTAAGCGGCATACTTGACGCGCCGGTCTTGGAAGTAACGGATGACGCGCTCGGGGTTTTGCTCCAGCTTCATCATGTGCGAGCTGGCGGCCTCCCGTAGTTTCGCTTTGGTACGTACGGGAACCCGCTTGCCCATTTCTTGTTTGAGATCTGCGTTGAGACGTTCCTCTGGGTTGAGCTGAGGGCTATAGCTCGGGAGGTAGAACAGTTCGATTTGATCTGCTCGCTCGGCGACCCAAGCCTTCACGAGCTTGCTGTGATGTACGCGCAGATTATCCAGAATCAGGAAT
>NZ_JCANUT010000093.1:0-6767 GCF_059569095.1 Propionivibrio pelophilus DSM 12018
CCGCCAATTCCTTGCGCAGTCGCGCCAGTTCAATTTCCGTTTCCGTCGGCACCCTCTGGCCTTGCCCAACCTTCGCCAGGTTGCCTGTACGCGACGCCCGCACCCAATTGCCAAGACTGCTCTTTGGCACCGACAAGCGCTTCGCTGCCGCATCCACCGACAGCCCTTCCGCTTCCACCAGCTTCACCGCTTCCGCCCGAAATTCCAGCGTGTAGATCCCTTTCGGTAGTCGTTCCATCCTTGTCCTCCGTTCCTCACATTTTACGAAACGTTGGACTCCACTTTTTTCAGCCTACCTCATCCCATCCGAAAGAGTCTGAATCCAAGTACAGGCCAGTCATCGTGGTCACGTGCTGGCTCAAAAACACCATGAGCGCGAATTTCGGTACATGATCTTTGTGGGCGCAAAAAAAGCCACTCTGGGTGGCTCACTTTTCATAGACAGATCTGCTCAAATATCGTCGTCAAACTCTTCGTCATACTCCGGTTCAAAGTACTCTTCCAAATCCACTCTTTTACTCCTTGTCGTTGGTTATAAAGCGAGACTACACGGCGAGCATTACAGCATCGTTACAGCGGCGTTTCGTCGGAAGTTATTGAGCACTACCGACACATTGCAACGCGGAAGTACGCGCTTGGATGGTGGCCAAGACAAGAAACGTCTTGTCAGGACAATGTCCGGACGCCTACAATAAGGGCATCCAAGACCAGTCCGGAGGGGCACCATGAGCACCCTGAATCTTTCCAAGACCGAACGCATTGACGTTCGTGCCAGCACGCCAGTCAAGCAACTGCTGCAGGAAGCCGCACGCACCTGCCACAAGAACGTGAGCGAGTTCCTGCTCGACGCGGGCGTGACGGCGGCCGCGCAGACGCTGGCAGATCGTCGCCAATTCGTGCTGGACGACACACAGTGGCAGGCCTTCCAGGAGGCGCTGGACCGCCCGGTGCAAAGCAAGCCGCGTCTGAAGAAGTTGCTGCGTGAACCTGGGGTGCTGGGTTGAGCAATGACTACTCACCCGTTCGCAAGCTCGCTGCAACGGATCAGGTCGATGCGTTCGACTGCGGCCAGGCCGCGCTGAACCAGTTCCTGCAGCGCTACGCGCTCGTCAACCAGAAGGCTAACAGCGCGCAGACCTATGTCTGCTGCCAGGGTGACGTGGTGGTCGGCTTCTACAGCCTGGCCGTTGGTAGCGTCGATCCGGAAGCCGCGCCGTCGAGAGTGATGAAGGGGCTGGCGCGCCACCCGGTGCCGGTCATGATCCTGGCCCGGCTCGCCGTGGACAAGGAGCATCAGCGTAAAGGTCTGGGCCAGGCCTTGCTCAAGGATGCGCTGCTGCGTACCGCACAGGCTGCCGACATTGCCGGCATTCGCTGCCTGTTGGTCCATGCCAAAGACGACGCAGCGCGGCAGTGGTACGAATCGTGGGAATTCGAGCCCAGCCCGACTGATCCGTACCATCTGTTCCTGATGCTCAAGGATCTCAAGGGCATGTTGAGCTGAGGTGGTGTCTCCACCTCAGCGCCCAACGTTCTCCCGCTGCTAATCCCACAGCGCCGGCGGATCAACCGCCAGATCGAACAGTGTGATGTGGTTCGGCAGTGCGTCGTCCAGGATGGCCGCCACGATGTCGGGTGCCAGAGTGGTCAGATTGACCATGCGGCTGACGTAGCTGTTGTCGATTCCTTCCCGCGCGGCGATCTCCTTCAAAGACTTCGCTTCCCCCAAGCCGCCCTTCAGCCTCCGGTGGCCATGAACGACAGCTTCTCCCTCCGGTGAATTCACACACCCGACCCAAAGCCGTCCGTCGAGTTTCTCCAAAGCGGCCCGACGTTCAGCTACGGGATTTTCGTGTTTCGCTTCTACGAAGCAGCCGTCCGTGATCTCCGGCAGTCGGCCATCAGCTGCCCGTGGCAGTTACATCCAAATTTCTTGTGCCAGGCGGGAATCGAATGGCTGGTTTTCGGCGATCAGATTGATCGTGAGAATTTCAGCGCCCCGCCACAATCGGTCCGTCAAGCTTCCTCAAGTCCGGCCATTCGTAGCGCTGCTTCGCATCAGTTACCGGCCGCTCAACCGAAAAACGCTCTGAAAGACATCTTTATCATCCGACACAACGTGGCACGAGGGGGAGGGGTTAAATTTCCCAGCAGACGTCTCTGGCGGCAGAGTCGATGGCACAAACGGCACATGGGATGAATCAACTCGTGGCACGTTTCCGCATCTAGCCGCCACACATTACACATTTGGTCTCAATCAAGAGTATTAGGGACGCGCTGAATTAATGACCATTCGGACAGAATCAGCGCTGACTTTGCGATTTTTCGGGAGGGCATCTCGACCGTCCGACGTCGAAACCATCGGATTCGGCCTCCCTGCCGGCGTAATTTCGGGCTTTGCCCGTCCTGCCGCCATCTCAGGACGCACCTTGGGCGTTGAGTTCAAGCAATCGGCCCTTGGCGATCATCAGATTCGCCAGCCCAAACAAGGTCATCAGCTGTGCCGTGTTCTTGGCCAGTCCACGATAACGCGCCTTCTTCAAGCCGAATCGATTCTTGACGATGTGAAAGGGATGCTCGACCTTGGCCCGGATCCGGGCCTTGATCGTTTCGATTTGGTCTCGCAAACAGTCAAGTCTGCGGCTCGTATCCAGCGTCCGACGCTTGCCTGGTCGCATGGCGATGTGCCAATTCACTTTCCCTTTGGCTTCCGGCCGTTTGGCCGCACCTTGGTACCCGGCATCACCGAAGGCTTCCTCCTCGTCGCCATGCAACAGCGCCTGCGCTTGCGTAACATCATTGACGTTGGCCGCGGTGCCGATCACGGTATGTACGAGTCCCGATTCGGCATCGACGCCGATGTGCGCCTTCATGCCGAAGTGCCATTGATTGCCTTTCTTGGTTTGATGCATCTCGGGGTCGCGTTGTCCTTCCCTGTTCTTCGTCGAAGACGGCGCGGCGATGATCGTGGCGTCGACGATGGTGCCTTCGCGCAGCATCAGGCCCTTTTCAGCCAGGTGCGCTTTGATCGTAGTGAAGATGCGCTCGGTCAGTTTGTTCTCTTCCAGAAGATGCCGGAATTTGAGCAGGATCGTTGCATCCGGTGCGGTTTCCCGGCCGAGATCGATGCCGACGAAGTGGCGGATGGCGTGACTGTCGTACAGGGCGTCCTCGATCCCTTCGTCGGACAGTCCGAGCGTCTGTTGCACGATGTACATTCGCAGCATCCGTTCGAGTCCAATCGGCGGCCGACCGCGCCCTTGGCCCTTCGGGTAGTACGGCGCCAGCGCGCTCAGCAAATCCGCCCACGGCGTGATGGCTTCGAGTTCGCCAAGCAGCCGATCGCGCTTGGTCACCTTGCGCTTGGCCGCGTACTCCAGGTCAGAAAAGCTCTTCTGCATCGGGGTCGTCCGTCTTGTCCTCATCAAACAAATTCTCGCATGGCATCGTGCGCTCACGCTGTTACTTGCAGGAATAAATCAGTGAGTCCTTAGGGCCTGTTCTCAATCAAGCCAGCCAGACGAAAGTACACGCGAGATGAACGAAAGACAGGAACGATTGGGCGAGTTTGTCATAGCGCGTGGCGATGCGTCTGAATTGCTTGATCCGGCTGAAGAAACGTTCGATCAGGTTGCGGTCCTTGTAGATGTGGCGATCGAAGAGTCGTTGATTGAGTCGGTTGGAGCGCGGCGGGATGACCGCCTGGCTGCCCTGAGCAGTGATGGTTTGGACAAAGGCGTCCGAATCGTACCCCTTGTCCGCGACGATAAATTCGGCTGGCTGATCCTTGATCAGCGCTTCCGCCTGCTCGATGTCGGTAATCTGTCCTGCCGAGAGAATCACGCGCAGGGGATTGCCCAAGGCATCGACCGCCACGTGCAGTTTTGTCGTCAGACCTCCCCGCGAGCGACCGATTTCCTGAAAGCCGGCTTTTTTTGGGCGCCTGCCGAATGCTGGTGGGCACGTACAATCGTGGAGTCAATGAACAAGCACTCCATGTCCGCATCGCCCCGCAAGGTCGTGGCCACACGTGCCCAAACGCCTTTCTCGCGCCAACGGGAGAAGCGTACGAATGTTCGATGCCAATGCCCGAATTCGGGGGGTAGATCGCGCCACGGGCTACCGGTACGCATGATCCAAAGAACGGCCTCGACGAAACGCCGATTGTCCTTGGCCGTACAGCCGGGATCGCTTGCCTTGCCCGGCAACAGTTCTTCAATGCGTTCCCACTGGTCATCGCGCAACATCTTCCGGTCCATCCTGCCTCTGCCCAAAAGTCAGGATATGACCATATTTCATTCACTGTGAACAGCCCCTTGCTATGTCTTTGACTGTAAACGAGTTATTCGGCCAATATCTCATATGGCATTGCTGCGTTCGATTGATTGAGAACAGACCCTAGTTCTCTTCTAATAACAGTAGTGTCCGGTTAAAAAGCGAATAGATTCAGTTGGTTGTCGCTTTCGTCCTGTTTTTGGAAAGGCGCATTGCCCGCAAAGGCTTGCTGGATGGGCATTTTCTCGAACAGGGTGAGCGAAAAAATCTGTAGCAGGGTGTAGAGCGAAGCGTCGAGATTCAAGCGCTTCTTGACGATGGCGACGAGGACATAGACCGATACGGCGATCCAGATTTGCGACTTCACCGCATTCTCTGAGGTGCCGTAAAACTTCTTGATACGCAGATGCTGCTTGATCCATTTGAAGAACAACTCGACCTGCCAGCGCGCCTTGTAGAGCGCGCAGATGGTGGCTGCCGGCAAGGCAAAGTTGTTGGTCAGGAAGACCAAAGTCTTGTCGGTTTCTGGGTCTCTGAAACGGATGCAGCGCAAATGGATCGGGCAGTCCCGGCTGCTGTAGTAACCGACCAGCGCGACGGTTTGGTCGCAGAGGATGCCGGTCGTTCGGTCGGTCGCTGCCGAATAGACACGGCGCAACCGCGTGTTCGACTTGGCGCGAGTAACGAAGAAGGCGCTTGCCAGATGCATCGCATGAAGTCGTTCGAAGTCCAGGTAGCCACGATCCATGACGTAGATCGCCCCGGCTTCCGGCACTAGAACGTCGAGCACATTGACGTCGTGCAGCTTACCGTCGGAAATGTGGATGAAGGTCGGGATGTTGCCGCGCAGATCGAGCAGCGTGTGCATCTTGACCGCCGCCTTGGTCGTGCGAAACGGAGCCCACGGAAATACCGACAGGCACAGGTCGATCGTCGTCGAATCCAGCGCGTAGGCCGTGTTCTCCAACTCGAAGCCAAGGCTGTCGCCGAGGTAGAGTTTCCGAGCTTGCGCGATCAGGTGCTGGGCGAATGCCGCATGAACACGCCAGTCTCTCGCCTCGTTGGCATCGGCCAGCGTCGAGCGTTTGATTTCCTGGCGAAACCCCATGTGGTAAAGCTTGGCGGACTGCGCCGACAGGCAGACCTCGATGTCGCGCAGGCTTTCGCGGTAAGTCAGTTGCGCAAATGCCATTACGCGGAATTGCTCGGCGCAGGTCATCGACTTGACGTAGCGATCGCCATCGTGGCGATCGACGATGCGATGAAACGTCTTCCAGGGCAGAAAGTCCATGAGTTGGGCGAACAACGTCTTGCCGAGGTTCATCGGCGTCTCCGGCGAAAACAAAGCCAAAAGACTGCCTCATCGGCGATTCACCGTTCAAATCGGAGACACCTGAAAATTCTCCAAATGCCCCTCCAGCTCTTGGTTTCAACCTCATGGGCATCGTTTTAACCGGACACTACTGATCTTGATCTTCAAATGAATACGATACTTCAAGGAAACCCGTCGTTAATGGGAATTGTAGAAAAATATGGCCTTGAAAACCTTGGTTGGTCCGAATTTGAATGGGGATTGTTGTGCGGGCGTTTGTCGGCACTAAGGTGGGTTAGCGGTGCTGAATGGGCCGATTCTCTGGATACCTGATCTGCCATCGATCTTCCACTGAGCAAATCAGGAGGGAAAACACCCCTCCTGATTCATTGGCAGTCCGAGCATTACTCAACTGCGGCGAGTTCCGCTTCTAGCCGAGCGATTTCTTGCAGAATCTGCGCTTTGTCTTTTCTCACGAACTGGCCATGTTGCCCAGCATCAAGGTCAATCCATCGATTGGAATCAGCAGGGTTTGTAACATCGATTCGAGTTTCCAACGCATTGGCGCGCTCGGTAAGGCATGCTTTCCCGGTCCTCGAGATTCGTTCCGAGGTCACCCGAAAAGATGATTTTCCGTTGCCTGTCGTCCTTTGGCCCCCAGTAGACTGCAACCGAGGTTGCGCCGACTACATGTGAAGAACGGTAAAAGCAAAGGAATAGATCGGTGCCGACGGGGATTCTTCCTGCCGGTGCGCGTACTGTCGCGACTGTTCCGTCGGCGTTTCCTAGAAGAACTGGCAAAGATCCATGCGGCAGGTCAGTTGAAGTGCTCCGGTGAACTCGCCGGCCTAGTCCATTGAACCAGAAGAATCGCACCGGATATGGCGGGACGGATCGGCATACTTCCACTTGAGTGGTTTGGCATTTTTGTTGTACTGGCGAATGTAGCGCATGAGTTTTTTGTGCAAGTCGGAGGTGCTGGTGAAGATGCCGCGCGCAATGACGTCGCGCTGGATGCGGCCGAACCAATTCTCGACCTGGTTCAACCAAGAACTGTAGGTGGGCGTGAAATGCATCGAGACGTTGGGATGATCGACGAGGAAGGTATCGACTGCCGCGGTCTTGTGGCTACTGACGTTGTCGCAGATGACGTGAATCTCGCGTCCTTTGGGCTGGCTGG
>NZ_JCANUT010000094.1:0-6578 GCF_059569095.1 Propionivibrio pelophilus DSM 12018
GAAGTTCCAATATTGCCAATAAGGCAACCAAGAACGCCGGAAGTTGGCTAACCCGCTGACTTAAAAGGATTCCCAAAAATCCCAATGTTACATCGCTTGCAGGATTCCTGCGAGTAACGTTCTCACTCTGGCAATTTGCACGGCCCTGCCAAAATCCTCGATATCGTTAATTATCAAATAGTTAGCAATAGTGATGAGCAAAACCAGATAAATACAAAAAATGCAGGAATATTGCATCGCTCGTCACATTCCGATATTATTCATCCCAATCCTGCATTTGTCGCAGGTCGCAAAATTGGAAATTCCAGTATTTTGCTACTCAGAGGGCGAGGAAAATGGCGATTTCAAACATAGTGCTAGCGGCAACTTCGATGACCGCGCACGCCTTGGCGCCAGAAGATGAGAAGCTATTCGATGACATCATCGATGCTTGGACTCGCCGCCGTGTTGGCTCGCTGCGTCACACAGAAAAAGCAGTCTCCCGTGACGTTGCCGTCGTGCGTGACTTCGCTGCGCATTCAGGCCTGCCTCCATGGCTCTGGAATGAAGATGTTTTCGACAACTGGTGTGATTACATCGGCCTGGAGCGCAAACTTGCCCGGGCCACCCAGCGGCATTACCAATCTTCGATCAGGACTTTTCTTGAGTACCTTTCTACCAACGTCAAGTTCAGGAACGATATTCGGCGGATTTATGGTGTCGAACCGCGCCAAATCTGTACCGAAGAAAACTGCATTCCCCATACCGTCGAAAACGAATCCGAAACTGAACGCCGAGCCTTCACGCACGAAGAAATTGAACGCTTCTTCGATGGGCTGCGCCGTGCATCCGTCGAGGCCGGCCGATTCCGTACCAAGGACTACAATCCTCTGCGTCGCGATCGAGCGCTATTTTTCACCCTCTATTCAGCTGGCCTTCGGATATCCGAGGGGCTTGGTCTCAATCTCACGTCCTTTGCTCCGAATCCAAACCTGCCCGATCTCGGGCAATACGGATTCATCAAAGTTTGGGGGAAGGGTAGCCGTGGAAGCGGGCCGCGCTTTCGTACCGTACCGGTGACCCACCCTGACTTTCCAAAACTAATCGACTGGTACATCACAAAGGTTCGTCCCGAATTCCTTCATCGAGCCGACCCCAATGAACAGGCACTCTTCCTGTCGGAACGGGGCACCCGTCTCAAAATCTCAAGTGCAGAAGCTCGATTCAAGGTCGCCACACGCAACAGCGGACTCGAAGGGGAAAATCTAACCCCGCATTGCTTGCGGCACTCCAGCGTTACTCACGAATCCTTGCGACTGAGCATGGAGGCGGTTCGTCGCAAGCACGGCCACAGTTCAGCCGCAGTCACTCAAGGATATATGCACGTTCCAGATGTCATGGTCGACGATGAAATCAGTGGTGTGGTCTCGCGTGAAATCGATGACGCACTCAATCCACAGGAGAAAAAGTAATGAGAGATACACCTTCGATCAAACTCGGTTGGCGCTTGCGTGTGCGGATGGCGGAAAACCGTATTCCCACTGCAACAGAACTCAAACGACGTCTTGATGCAATTGGCTATGAAATCACCAGTGCCCAGCTCTCTCGGATCGTGGATGAGCGACCAGCACAAGTGAAGACGGCTTTACTGGAAGCCTTGCTCCAGGTTCTCGGTGGCACCCTTAACGATTTGTTGCCACTAGAGGGCTCCATCGAACAGGCGGCTACGCAAAAGGATGATGGGGTCGTTTCGGCACCACAACCTGCGCCAGAACCGCGGAAACGCAAGCCGGCCCGGCCAGCCGAACAGGCGGCCGATCCGGAAGACGCCGGCGGTCCCAAGATACGTCCGTTCGCCATTCCTCCGAAAAAATAACCTGACCACGCGGCATGGCGACACAAGCTCACATCCTTTGCGACGAATGCGGCCGGCCGATGGACAAGGCTCGCCTTATTCGCGACGGGAAGGCACTCTGCGACACCTGTAGCGCACGCGTTCCGTTCGCGCCATGCCGCGTATGTGGAAACAACACCCGAATGCTCGACGAGCAGGGACAAGCGCTATGTAAATCCTGCAAAACAAAGGATCGATCCTGTCTTCGCTGTGGAAAGCCATTGCCACATGCCAGCCTACTCGTTGAAGGTGGCGCTGTCTGCTGGCCTTGTTCTCGGCATTATCGTGAACCTGAAGCTTGCGAGCAATGTGGTCAGATGGAGTTGAGCCTAACGGGTATTGAGACCACATCCGGCCGCCGTAAGGTCTGTGGAAAATGCTGGCGCCGCCACAAGGGATATGCAAACTGCTCGGTTTGCCATAAGCACAGGCCCCCGGCTGGCATCACCGCCGAAGGGAAACCCATCTGCAAGGTTTGCCAGCAAGCCAATGGAATCCCGTTTGTCTGCCCGAAATGTGGCCAGGAAGGTATTCGGCACAGCAGCACCCGATGCCAAGTCTGTTACCAGCGAGATACCGCTCAGAAGCGCCTTGAGGAAGCGGCCGTCCTAATTCAGCACACGTGGGCAAAAGATGCTTGGTTTGGATTTGGTGCAGCCATTCTTAAGGAGATGAGGCCAGAGAAGATGATGCTGCGTATCAACAACTACTACCTGTTATTCGCACGACTGGATCTGGCCTTTGCCAAACCTACTGAAATCACGCCGGTAGCCCTTCTGAAGGTCGTTGGCGGTCTGGATGGACTACGCCGCTTCGCTATCCCCTATGGCTATCTATTGAAACAAGGGATCATCCCTGAGTCCACGCGAAATTTGCTCGAAGATGAGGCCGAGTCACTCCGCCAGGAAGCCATGCTCACAGCGCTGGATGGCAAGTGGTACGCGCCGGTTCTGGCGCGCTACCGTCACCACCTGATGGCCATACGTGCCCGATACGACAGCCGGGGCTGGAAGGGCGAGAACTCCCGAATGAAAGCTCGCACGATCACGTCAAACCTGCGATCTGCCCGACGTTTTTGCGAAATGCTCGACTCGAAGGGTGTTCAAATGATTCAGCAAGCCACCCCTGAACTTCTGGATAGCTTTCTTGTGGAATATTCTGGTCTGGCTGCCTCAATCAGCGGTTTTGTACGGTTCCTGAACCGGAAGGAAAAGCTTTTCCAACGCCTGAGCTTGAAAGCAATTCCTCGGAATCTTCCAGAGGGGATTTTCCTGCCCAGAGAGAAATATTTAGGGCTACTTCGAGACTGGCTCTCTCCGGCTGATGATGTCCTTCGGGAGTCATTGATCGGGCTGTTCATGTTGCTCTATGCCCAAACGATCAAGCGTTGCATACGGATTCGGCTTGACGATCTGTCGCAAGGGCGTGACAAGCGCTTTCGGATTACTTTCGGCCGTGCTGAAATCCATCTTGATGCCCGAATCAGCGCGATCATGGAGCGCTATCTGAATCTACGGCGTACGCTGGCAGCACTGGACCATGCCGACGACAACCCCTATCTTTTCCCCGGCCGTCAATTTGGCAACCATCTCAACGCCACCACGGTATCAATTTGGTTGAAAAAGGCCGGCGTCCGGGCAGAACAGTTGTTCGCCACCGCAATTTACACGGCCTACCAAAATGGCCTACGGCTACCCAAGGTGCTGGTTCGCGCCTTCGGCATAACCGTCCCAACGGCAATCAAATATCTCAACATGCTTGATCCTCGGTTGGTCATGGAAATCGAGCGAAAACCTATGATTTCGGAATGATGCTATGACCAACGAGGCGACTTCCCGGAAAAACCCCTACACTACCGGTCAGCCTTGGTGGCTCTACATGCTGGAGTGCAAAGGCGGCGGAATCTACATCGGCATTGCTTTGGACGTTGACCACCGCTTTGAGCAGCACGCTTCTGGCAAAGGTGCAAAATACACGCGGCTCAATCCTCCGCTCAGAATAATCGTACGAACCCGGTTCGACTCACATAGGGCAGCAGCACAGGAGGAAGCGCGCTTGAAACGACTCAAGCCTCTCGAAAAGCGGCGCTGGGCAATCGCATTTGGTGGAAATTGGGAAGGCTCGACTGAGTTTTCCGATCAATCTCGTCGTACCTAACCACCAAATATGCTTGCTACGGCCAAGCGTTCGCTTGGCCGCTTTGCTCACTCGACCACGACCATATTGCGCAATTGGTGAGCACTTGCCTCATCTGCCAACGATATCAACACAACCTCACCTTCGAGGCGCTGCAATTGTTTGTTGGTCTTTGCGTTCGGCGCATCGTGAAGAACAACACATCTGGAAGCCTCAAGAATTCCATTGGCTATCAGCGTGTCGAAAACATAGCGCAAATCACTGACCTGTGCTGCCACATCGGCGGCCGATTTCCCCTGGAAACGCAGAAGCTTGATTCCCAGTGGGTTGGCGGTTTCCACGAAATAGGCCAACTGAACAAATTTTGGCTGTTCCGGGGATTGAATTTCCAGCTCGATGTTGCGATGGAAGGGTGCCCGGTACTCAATTTCTGAGCAGCCAATCAAATGCTCGACGATACTCAAAAAACTTGGCGGGCGCTTCGACAACTTCGGGGTCTCGACCAAGTTCTGAAATACGCGTGCCGCGACTGCGGAGATTGGCTCGTCAATTGGCGCACTAATCAGTATCGACTCACCGGCCCCGAAATACGAGCCTGACCGCTTTAGGCGAGCCAGTTCAAACTCAATATCGTTATCGGAAGTCGCCTCAGCCACCATGCTATGAAACCAACGGACCCACTCTCGATAAATCCATCCGGCGCCTTCGCCATGACCAAATGCTTTGCAAAAATAAGCTGTATCAATACTACCCACTGACTCACATCCCATCAGTCGAAGTTCAAATCGCCCCGCGTCACTAAGTAACACCCCGATATTTCGGGATTCTTGGGAGAAAATATTTCGCTGATAAGCAACTGGCCAACAGGTAAGCTCCCTCACCATGACCGCAATACCGCTTCAGCAGGAATGAGCTCCGACAAACGTCGAGCTCGCCGTGCCAACGCCCAAGCCAAGCTTCGCTGCGTCGTCGGCAGCACTGTTCGAAAGGGCTTTTCAAACATACAACAGCTCTCGATGAGATCGAGCGACAGGCTGGCAATCCTGGTCATCCAGCGCCTCAAATGACAGGACTCGACCTGTCCGAAGAATGGGTGAAACCTGACGATCGGATCATCCCCGTCAAGTCGGCTCAGGCTTTTATCATAATCCCCTTCGATATCGAGCAATGCCATTTGATGATCGAAGGCTCGAAACAACAAGGTATGCTCGCTCACCAACGCAGCTTTGACATTTCCACCACGATCCACATTACCGATCCAGTAATCGAAAGCAAGGATTGCAGCCGCCGCGTCAGGGTATCGACGCGCCACCTTCTGGTAGTCCGATTTGCGCATATCAGGCAGATCCAGACCGGGAAGTGCGACTTCCAGACTGGCGTACGCATAACCGTCGGTTGCAATCGTCAGCACTCCATCTGCGACCGGCATCCGCAAGGCTTGAGCAAGTCTGAGCGCAACGAACTCGTTGTAGACCAAGTGAGGGGATTCCTCGCAATCAAACTTGATTATCCCATGCAGCGTGCATGAAGCTGGCCGAGTAATTCCCTTCGCAGATCGTTTGGCTGGTTGAAGTTGATGGATGCGATAAGGGGTTGGCACGACAAACTTAGGGAAACACTGAATAAGTATTGAAGGAAGTGAACGATTCTTTTGTCATGAAGTCAGAGGAAGAGGATCGATCACGAGGATTTTGCTGATGAAACAGATGACACTGGCGGCGGCGAAGGGATTTGAGAAGCACAGTCGAGCGACGCGCAAGGCGGAGTTTCTGGCGCGCATGGAGAAGCTGATGCCGTGGTCCGAGTTCTGCGCGCTGATTGATCCCTTTTACCCGAAGGCTGGCAATGGACGGCCGCCGATTGGACTGGAACGCATGTTGCGCATGTACTGTGTCGCCAACTGGTTCAACCTGAGCGACGAAGCGTGCGAAGACGCCCTGTACGACGTGCCGGTATTCCGGGAGTTCTGCCGGATTGATCTGGGGCGGGAACGGGTGCCGGACGCCACGACGCTGCTCAATTTCCGTCACCTGCTTGAACAACACCATCTGGGCGCCATGCTGTTTGCCAAGGTCGGCGAACTGTTGCTGGCCAATGGGATGAAGCTCTCGGGCGGGACGATTGTTGATGCCACACTGATTGCTGCACCGCCCTCGACCAAGAATCAGGACAAAGCACGTGATCCCGAGATGCACCAAGCCAAGAAAGGCAACGACTGGCACTTCGGAATGAAACTGCACATCGGTGCTGACAGCAAGAGCGGCTTGGTCCATCGTGCCAGCGTGACCGCTGCCAATGTCCATGACAGCCATGAAGTGCCAAATCTGTTGCATGGGCAGGAGACCCGGTTCTACGGCGACAGCGCCTACCGGGGCAAGGAACAACGGGAACGGCTCAGGAAACTGGCCCCCAAGGCCAAAGACTTTACCAACAAGCGAGCCTACAAAAACCGGCCGCTGACCGAGGCCGACAAAGCGACGAACCGGCGCAAGTCCAGTGTGCGCGCCAAGGTCGAACATCCGTTCCTCGTGCTCAAGCGTCTCTGGGGCTTTGCCAAAGTGCGCTATCG